>JANPNT010000514.1:0-4137 GCA_031427655.1 Burkholderiales bacterium | reverse complement strand
AAAATTAAATGCGTTCAATAATGAGCGCAATACCTTGCCCAACACCAATACACATCGTGCAGAGCGCATAACGCCCGCCACGGTGTACCAGTTCGTAAGTCGCGGTCGTCACCAGTCGGGCACCACTCATGCCCAGCGGGTGGCCCATGGCAATCGCGCCGCCATTGGGGTTGACCCGCGCTTCATCGTCAGCCAGTCCGAGGTCGCGCAAAACCGCCAGGCCTTGGGCGGCAAAGGCTTCGTTGAGTTCAATCACGTCCATTTGCGCCAGCGTCAAACCGGCCAGCGACAACGCCTTGCGCACAGCAGGCGCAGGGCCAAAACCCATGATGCGCGGGGCCACTCCGGCGGCGGCCATGGCGACCACGCGGGCCCGTGGGTTCAAGCCGTGGGTGCGGGTGGCGCTCTCGCTGCACAGCAGCAAGGCGCAGGCACCGTCGTTCACGCCAGAGGCATTGCCGGCGGTCACAGTGCCGTCAGGGCGCACCACGCCTTTGAGTTTGGCCAGCGCCTCCAGGCTGGTTTCGCGCGGGTGTTCGTCTTGACTCACCGCCACCGCGTCGCCCTTTTTCTGAGGCACATGAACGGCGCAAATCTCGGCATCGAAGAAGCCGCTTTTTTGAGCCGCCACCGCTTTGAGTTGCGAGGCCAAGGCCATGCGGTCTTGGGCGGCGCGTTCGATTCTGAAATCGGTGGCGACGTTCTCAGCCGTCTCGGGCATGGAGTCGACGCCGTACAACTCTTTCATGCGCTTGTTGATGAAGCGCCAGCCGATGGTGGTGTCGAAAACCGCGTTGGTGCGGCCAAATGCGGTTTCAGATTTGGGCATGACAAACGGCGCGCGGCTCATGCTTTCCACGCCACCGGCCAGCATCAATTGCGCTTCGCCGCTTTTGATCGCGCGGGCTGCCGTGCCCACCGCGTCCATGCCCGAGCCGCACAGGCGGTTGAGGGTGGCACCGGGCAATTCAATCGGCAGGCCCGCCAGCAGGCTGGACATGCGCGCGACGTTGCGGTTGTCTTCACCGGCTTGGTTGGCGCAGCCGTAAATGACGTCGCTGACTTCGCGCCAATCTAAATTGGGGTGACGCGCCATCAGCGCTTTGAGCGGCAGCGCGCCGAGGTCGTCGGTGCGGATGCTGGACAGCGCGCCACCGTAGCGGCCGAAGGGGGTGCGTTGGGCGTCGATGATGAAGGCTTGGGTCATGGGGTGCTTTCAAATTTCATGGTTCTTCGATACCCCCCTCTGCCCGTTCATCCTGAGCCTGTCGGAGGGTCTGCGGCTGCGTCAACGCACCGGCTTCGACAGGCTCAGTGCAAACGGGGTGGGGGTTCAGTACAAACGGACCTCGGATTGTGTTTGTTTCCACATCAATTCATCAAGCCAACAACGGCACACCACTCAGCGCCTGCAATTCCTCGAAGCCGATGCCGCCAAACATCTCCACCACTTTCAGCCCCTCAGGCGTCACGTCGATGACAGCCAGGTCGGTGTAGATGCGGCTCACGCACTTGATGCCGGTGAGCGGATAGCTGCAAGCCGCGACGATTTTGCTTTGGCCGGTTTTGGTGAGGTGCTCCATCATCACGTAGGTTTTTTTGGCACCGATGGCCAGGTCCATCGCGCCGCCCACGGCCGGAATGGCGTCTGCGCCCCCGGTGTGCCAGTTGGCCAAATCCCCGCTCGCGGACACCTGAAACGCGCCCAACACGGCAAAGTCCAAGTGACCGCCGCGCATCATGGCAAAGCTGTCGGCGCTGTGAAAGTAGGCTCCGCCTGCGAGCAGGGTGACGGGCTGTTTGCCTGCGTTGATGAGGTCGTGGTCTTCTTGCCATGCGGCCGGTGCCGGGCCCATGCCGAGCAAGCCGTTTTCGCTGTGCAGAAAGATTTCTTTGCTGGCGGGCAAGTGGTTGGCCACCAGCGTGGGAAGCCCGATGCCGAGGTTCACGTAAGCACCTTCAGGAATGTCCTGCGCCACGCGGGCGGCCATTTGATCGCGGTTGAGTTTTTGCATGGTCAGCTCCTGACGGCCAGTGAAGTGGGCAAGCGTGCCACGCGCACCACGTGCACCACGCGCTGCACAAAGATGCCCGGCGTCACCACGTGCTCGGGGTCCATCGCACCCAACTCCACGATGTCGTGCACCGAAGCCACCGTCAGCTTGGCGGCCATGGCCATCGCGGGGCCGAAGTTGCGGGCGGTTTTACGGTAGGTCAAATTGCCCCAACGGTCGGCGGCTTCAGCTTGAATCAGCGCCACGTCGGCATGCAGCGGTGACTCAAACACGTGCATGCGACCGTCGATCTCGCGCGTCTCTTTTCCCTTCGCCAAGTCGGTGCCGTAAGCGGTGGGCGTAAAAAAGCCGCCGATGCCTGCACCGGCGGCGCGTATGCGTTCGGCCAAATTGCCCTGTGGCACCAGCTCCAACTCCAACTTGCCAGCGCGGTACAGGGCGTCAAAAACTTGGCTGTCGGACTGGCGCGGAAAACTGCAAATGATTTTGCGCACGCGGCCGGTTTTCAGCAGCGCGGCCAAACCGACTTCGCCATTGCCTGCGTTGTTGTTGATGACCACCAAGTCGCGCGCGCCTTGGGCGATCAAGCCGTCGATCAGTTCAGACGGCTGGCCTGCGCCTCCGAAGCCACCAATCATCACAGTGGAACCGTCGGCCACGCCGTGCAGCGCAGCTTGCACCGACTCTGAGATTTTGTTGATCATCGGGTTCACCGGCAAGCGCACGGTGCCAGAGCTGAAGAGCGCGAATTATTGAGCAACACTCGCCGCACCTGTCGGCGCTTGCCCTGTTTGGCCGAGCCTCGGTCAGGCGCAAAACTCAGATGGCGAAGCTTTCGGCCGACGCTTCTTGCACCACCACCACGGCCTTCGATGCCGACAAGCCGTCGCGCAACAGCACTTCAAATTCGCCGTGCGGCACGGGTTTGGAAAACCAAAACCCCTGCTGAACGGGGCAGCCATGGCGCATTAAAAACGAGGCCTGCTCCGGCGTCTCTACGCCCTCCGCGACCACGCTCAAGCCAAACTCGTGGGCCAACGTGATGATGGCCGCGGCCAGTGCGCCATCGCGCCCGCCGCGCTCGGCACCGTTGACGAAAGAGCGGTCTATCTTCAGCTCGTCAATCGGAAAGCGCTTCAGATAGCTCAACGACGAATACCCCGTGCCAAAGTCGTCGAGCGACAGGCCGTAGCCTTTGGCGCGCAGCGCGTCGAGCCGCTGTGTGCCCTGTTCCACGTCACCCATCAAACTGGTTTCAGTGACCTCCAACATCAGCACTTCAGGGTGCAGGTCAAAGCGCTGCATCAGAGCGTCCAACTTGATCAACAAGGTCGGGTCGCTCAGGCTGGGAGCTGCCAGGTTCACCGACAGCGGCACACCGCGCAGTCCGGCGTCACGCCAAGAACTCAGTGCGCGACAAGCGGCTTCGAGTACCCAATCGGTCATCGGCAAAATCAGGCCGGCTTCTTCAGCAAGCGGGATGAATTCACCCGGAGGCATCAACCCGCGCTGCGGATGTTGCCAACGCACCAGCGCTTCGGCACCGACGATTTTCATATCGCTGGCGTCCACCTTGGGTTGAAAGTGCAAGCGCAATTGGCCGTGAGCGATGGCGGTGCGCAGTTCGGCTTCTTTGAGCAAGCGGCTGGCGGCCAAGGCGTTGATTTTTTCATCGAAGAACCGGTGTTGCGCGCGCCCAGCTGCTTTCGCCGAATGCACCGCTTGCTCGGCGCAACGGGTCAGGTCGGCCAGGTTTTGCGCGTCGCCAGGGAACACAGCAATACCGATGCTCGCAGACAGCAACAGCGACTGTTCGCCCATCAGAAAGGGTAGCTCGAATGAGTTCAGCAGGCGCTGGGCCACTTCGGCGGCTTGGGCTTGGTTGGCCAAGTCGGCAATCATCAAATTGAACGCGTTACCGCCCATTCGGGCCAACAAGTTGCGCTCACCGCCTGGCGCGGCGGGCGAGACAAAATCGCCACTGCGTATCCAGCCGCGAAAACGCACGGCCAAGGCCTTGAGCACGGCATCGCCTTGTTCGCGGCCAAACGCATCGTTGATGCCTTTGAAGCGGTCGATGTCCACATGCAGCATGGCGCAGTGGCTGCGGCTGCGGCGCGCG
>JANPNT010000513.1:0-3634 GCA_031427655.1 Burkholderiales bacterium | reverse complement strand
TAAAAAAGTCGCGAACGCTGCGCGCGGCTCCCCCTGAAACGGGGGGAGTGTTTCCCCTTGATAATTACGAGATGCTTGCCAAACGAATCATTCCTTGCCTCGACGTCACCGGTGGCCGCGTGGTCAAAGGCGTCAATTTTCTGGAACTGCGCGACGCTGGTGACCCGGTGGAAATCGCCGCTCGTTACAACGACCAAGGTGCCGACGAGCTCACGTTTTTGGACATCACCGCCACCAGCGACGGCCGCGATTTGATCCTGCACATCATCGAAGCTGTGGCCTGCAAAGTCTTCATTCCGCTGACGGTGGGCGGCGGCGTTCGCGTGGTCGAAGATGTGCGCCGCCTGCTCAACGCTGGAGCTGACAAGGTCAGCTTCAATTCGGCCGCCATCGCCAACCCGCAGGTCATCCGCGATGCGTCGGCCAAGTACGGAGCGCAGGCCATCGTGGTGGCCATCGACGCGAAGCGTCGCGTCGATTCCTCTGACACTGCAAAGAAGCGAGCCGACTCGCAGTCCGGTTGGGATGTTTACAGCCACGGCGGTCGCAAAAACACAGGCCTCGATGCGGTGGCTTGGGCCACAAAAATGGCCGAACACGGCGCCGGTGAAATCTTGCTCACCAGCATGGACCGCGACGGCACAAAAAGCGGCTTCGATTTGGCGTTGACCCGCGCCGTCAGCGACGCCGTCAGCGTGCCCGTCATTGCCTCAGGCGGCGTGGGCAACTTGCAGCACTTGGCCGACGGCATCCGCTTGGGTGGTGCCGATGCGGTGCTGGCCGCCAGCATTTTTCACTACGGCGAATTCACCGTGGGCCAAGCCAAGGCGCTGATGGCGCAGCAAGGAATTGCGGTGCGTTTGTAATGGCGCAACGACCCGCCGCAGCTTTGCCCAACGAGGTCCGCATCATTGGCGGACGTTGGAAGCGCTGCAAATTACCAGTGGCCAACCGGCCCGGGCTGCGCCCCAGTCCCGACCGCGTTCGCGAAACCTTGTTCAATTGGCTGGGCCAGAGTTTGTCGGGCTGGCGCTGTTTGGACGCCTTCGCGGGCAGCGGTGCGTTGGGCTTTGAAGCGGCTTCGCGCGACGCGGCGCAGGTCACGCTGTTGGAGCGCGATTCCGTGTTGGCGCGCAGCCTGATGGACTCGAAAGCGCGCTTGAAAGTGGACGTGCTTAAGATTGAATGTGCCGACGCTTTTGCGTGGATGCAGCGTTGCGCACCCGCGTCGTTTGAGCTGGTCTTGCTAGACCCGCCGTTCGACGCGGAGTTGAGCTTGCCTGCATTGAAAGCTGCCGCGCGTGTGGTGGTGGGCGACGGCTTTGTGTACTTGGAAACCGTCCGCGCGTATGACGATGCCGAGCTGTTGCCACTGGGATTCAAGCTGCATCGGCATGCACGCGCCGGAGCCGTCCACGCGCATTTGTTGCAACGAGTCATGACGACTTAAAGAGACCCGCAGCCGTCAGCCCTAAACTCCAGTGCCCCTTGCCTTGCAGAACAGGAGCCCACATGACCTCCGTCACCAAACTCACCGCTGTTTACCCCGGCACCTTCGACCCCATGACCTTGGGCCACGAAGACCTGATGCGTCGCGCCAGCCGATTGTTTGAACGCCTGATCGTGGCGGTGGCTGCGGGCCATCACAAGCGCACCATGTTCACCATCGACGAACGGCTTGAAATTGCGCAAGAACTGGCCGCGAAATATCCCAACATCGAAGTCATTCCTTTCCGAGGTTTGCTGCGAGATTTTGTGGTTGATTTGGGCGGCAAGGTCGTGGTGCGAGGCCTGCGCGCCGTGAGTGACTTTGAGTATGAATTTCAAATGGCCGGCATGAACCGCCAGCTCATGCCCGACGTGGAAACCGTCTTCCTCACGCCCCGCGATCAGGTTCAGGTTGTCTCGGGCACCTTCGTGCGCGAGATCGCCAGCTTGGGCGGCGACGTGTCGAAATTTGTTTCGCCTTTGGTGCTGGACCGATTGAAGTCGCGCGTCAAGACGGTTGAGGCCTGAGGAACGACAACGTGGCCCTGCTTATCACTGACGACTGCATCAACTGCGATGTGTGTGAGCCTGAGTGCCCGAATCAGGCGATCTACATGGGCGTCGAAATCTACGAGATCGACCCCAGCAAATGCACCGAATGCGTCGGCCATTTTGATGAGCCGCAGTGCGTTCAGGTGTGCCCTGTGGCTTGCATTCCCATCCACCCCGACCACATCGAATCGAATGAAACGCTGTGGGCCAAGTACCGGCGCTTGCAGCAAAGCGCGGCTGCGGTTGTTACTTCGGCCAGCTGACTACTTCGCGGCTTTGCGCGATTTGGCAGCGGCCTTCCTAGGCTTGTCACCTGCCAGTTTCTTCACCCGCTTTTTCTGACGCTTGCCTTTGTCTTCGGCTTTGATCGCGTCCGCTGCGGCTGCGGGGCGTGAGTTGAATCCGCTGGCGGTGTACGGTTTTTGAGCTGCTTCGCGTGCTTTTCGTTCTCGCTCTAAGGCGTCGGCGCGCCTTTGATCGGCCGCCGTGGTGGCCAAAGAATCGGCGCGTTGCGCTTCGGTTCGGGTGTCGCTGGCGTCTATCTGTTTGCCGCCGGAGCAGGGCGTTTGCGAATAGGTTTTGCCGTCAGGCCCGCAGCGGTAAACCGTGCCCTGCGCGAACGCGATGCAGGTTGAAGCCACCATAAGGCAGGCCAGGGAAAAGCGTTTCATTCGAGTGGCTCCGAGTCGGTTTCAGCGTTGGGAGAATCAGGCTTTGGCAGTTTAGGCTTGGGCGGTTTGGCATGCACCTTGGACATGGCGCGCTCCATGTCGCAGGCCAAAATCATGTCCAGCACCTGCACGGCTTTTTCGCTGACGATGTCAATCGCTTCGCGCTCGGCCGGCGGCGGTTTGCGCAGCACGTAGTGAATCACTTCGGCTTTCACGCCGGGGTGCCCTATGCCCAAACGCAGCCGCCAAAAGTCAGGGCCGAGCTGAGCTTGGATGTCTTTGAGGCCGTTGTGCCCCGCGTGGCTGCCGCCGAACTTCATCTTGGCTTGGCCGGGCAGCAAATCCAACTCGTCGTGGATCACCAAAATCTCAGCGGGCTCGATCTTGAAAAAGCGCGCCAGTGCTGCGACTGACTTGCCTGACAAATTCATGAAGGTCATGGGCTGCAACAGCCACAGCGGGCCGTTGGCAGCGTTCGCGCGTGCCAGCAAACCGAAGTAGTTGCGCTGGGGCACCAAGCTCACTTTCAGCGACCGCGCGACTTCGTCAATGAACCAAAACCCGGCGTTGTGCCGGGTCGCTTCGTATTCAGGGCCGGGGTTCCCCAGGCCAACCATCAGTCGAATCATCCACAGATTATCCAGGGCTTGTCAACGCCACCGGAGGGCTTGCGCCCGAGGCGGGAGTGAGGTGGTGTGCCTTTGGCACACAACGCAACGACGCCCTGGGGCCAGCCTGCCTCGGGCCCGAAGGGTGATTCAAGGTACGGGCAGCGGCGGCGTTGCAAATGCTCGCGATGCACTCGGCAGCGTTGCGCTTTGCCCTTTGCTCTTTGCACCTTGCCGCTGCCCATTTCATGAGTCACGCGAGCCCTCTGGTGGTGTTGACAGGCTTCATGCTTGGTCGGCCATTTCGGCTGGATC
>JANPNT010000512.1:0-2700 GCA_031427655.1 Burkholderiales bacterium | reverse complement strand
ACCTGCACAGCGCTCGCGCTTGAAACCACCACGGGCCAGAAAAGGTTTGCTGCTCCGCGCAAGGCGCGCGGCGCGCAGGACGGAGACGGCGTGAGGCATAAGGGGATTCTCGGTGGTGGTCATTTGGCTCTACCGATCGCGCAACTAAAACCCCGTTCGGGCTGAGCTTGTCGAAGCCCCGGCTGCGGCTTCCAGTTGCCGCTGAGCCTGAGCTTGTCGAGGGGTCAGCCTGAAAGGGAGTCGCGAAATGGACGCAATGCAAAAAATGACGTCTTGGTATCGAACCGCTAAGAATCGAACACGGTGTCCCATCCATGCGCACCACGCTCACCCTGGACGTCGATGTTTTGGCTGCTGTCCGTGAGCGCGCTCAGCAAGAGCGCGTCACCCTCGGCGAGGCCGTCTCGCGTTGCGTGCGCGACGGCCTTCGCGCAGGCCCGCAACCATCCCACTCCCCGGTTGCGATGCCCAGCAAATATTCAGTGTTGCCCGCGCGAAGCGAAGTCATTCCCGCTGAACACGTGCGCCGCCTGATAGAACAGGAAGGCGTCTGAGGCCGCTTTGACGTCAAAGACGACGCTGATGATGGGTTTTATTGACACCACGGTTCCATCGCGCGGCAACATCGGCCACTTTGGTTTTACTTATCGATGAAGGCTGCTGTGGCGCTGCTTGGCGGTTGCGCTAGCGCAGACGAGCGCGCGATATTCAGCACACCTGGCGCGCCGAGAATACTCAGTGACAGCCCCAAGAACAATTTACGCCGCTGCTAGAAAACGCTCGGCGCACGCTACGAATTCGAGCCCATTCGCGAACACCAGGAGATCACGTCATGAATCCTTTGAATGACGACCAGCTTGTTGCTCTGCTTGACGATCTGGAGTCAGACCGAGTCGAACGCAAAAGCACATGGTCTGCCAGCGCTGCAGACAAAGTGCGCGAAGCCGTCTGCGCCTTTGCAAACGACTTGCCCGGCCACGCCAAACCGGGCGTGGTTTTCATCGGCGCGCAAGACGACGGCAGCCCTGGCAGTTTGACCGTCACCGACCAACTTTTGCTGACCATGGCCGACATCAAAAGCGACGGCCGCATCGTGCCTCAACCAAGCATGACGGTGGAGCGGCGCAGGCTCAAAGGCGCTGACATGGCGGTGCTGTGCGTGTGGCCTGCCGACGCGCCGCCGGTGCGCTGCAACGGGCGCATTTGGATACGCACTGGCCCCAGACGTGAATTGGCCAGCGCACAAGACGAACGCATCCTCAACGAACGCCGCCGTTTTCGTGACCAGCCGTTCGACCTTCGGCCTGTGGCCCACTCCACCTTGGCCGACCTCAGCGCCGCGCGATTTGAAGAAGACTATTTGCCCGGTGCCTTCGCAGCCGACGTGTTGGCCGCCAACCAACGCAGCTACGAGCAGCGCTTGGCGGCCTGCCGAATGATTGCGTCCGTTGACGACCCGATACCTACCGTGCTTGGAATCTTGACGTTGTCCCGCAAGCCCACGTTCTTTCTGCCAGGTGCTTACGTGCAGTTCCTGCGCATACAAGGTACACAACTCAGTGACCCCATCGTTGACGAGGCCGTCATCGACGGCCCGCTGCAACAGATGGTGCTGCGCCTTGATGAAAAGCTGGCGTCGCACAACCGGGTGGAGGTGAACTTCACATCGCAATCACTGGAGAAGCGCCGCTACCTCTACCCGCCCGCCGCGCTAGAGCAAATTGCGCGCAACGCCGTGATGCATCGCGCCTACGAGAGCACCAATGCGCCGATACGCGTGTACTGGTACGACGACCGCATAGAAATTTCCAACCCCGGCGGCCCGTATGGCAACGTGACCATTCAAAACTTCGGCCAGCCCGGCTACGCCGACTACCGCAATCCCCACGTCGCCGAAGCCATGCGCGTGTTGGGCTTGGTTCAGCGCTTTGGTGCGGGCATACAAACAGCGCAAGCTGCGCTGCGACACAACGGCAGCCCGGCTTTGAAGTTTCGGGTGGAGACGGCTATGGTTTTTGTGACGTTGCTGCCGGGCGCGGCCTGAACGCACGCTCCGCAATATCTGGCAAGTCAGGGCGACGCCAAGCGTTCCCGGCATTTCTGATTTGCATGCCGATTCCGCACTGTCAATTCATGGCAGCCGCAAGCTTGTCATCGTCCCTCGTCAGCTGCCGCGAACTGCCTGACACTTCGATCAAGACTTCAAGGACAACTCATGGCTTCAAGACAGAAAGCAGCGACATCATTAAGCCGTACTGGCCATGACGCACCCATAACAGACGCGCAGGAAGACCTCCTTAATGCGTCGTTGGTAGCTCGCGCCATTCATCGAACCATCCGAGCCACGCCTGCTGGGTGGTCAACCAGGATTGGCCTATACGGCGCCTGGGGCAGCGGCAAGACCAGCATCTTGAATTTATTGGAGGCCCGTGAAATTGAGGAAAACTCCATCGTAGTCCGGCTCTCTGCTTGGTCCGTGACTGGCGAAGCTGGTGTGCTGCACCTCTTCTACGAAAAACTTCGGGATGCGCTGAAGCGCGAGAACATTAGCGCGCCGATGAATGCTGAAGTTCGGCGGATATTCAGCATGGCAAAAGGACGGGTAGTAGAAACCGCAAAATTCGTTGGCAAGGGCGCGGAGGTGGCCGGCGACCCCCCCGGTGCCCCTTGAACACCGATTCGCGCGTGCTACGCTCCGCG
>JANPNT010000511.1:0-2648 GCA_031427655.1 Burkholderiales bacterium | reverse complement strand
CGGCCGAAGAACAAAGCAAGGGCATCGGCGAGGTGAATTCGGCGGTCGCTGATCTGGACCAGATGACCCAGCAAAACGCCGCGCTGGTGGAGCAGTCTTCGGCAGCGGCTGAAAGTCTCCGTGAGCAGGCGAGCGGCCTGACAACGGCCGTGGGGACATTCCGGCTTTAGAAGTGCACAACAGATCGTCGCAGTGTCGGAGGACAGGATTTTCAAACGCCTTCTTCCTTCCTCGCGGCAGCATCAACACGGCAGCGCACGGCGCCCGGCTGCGCCTGAATATGTCTTTGGATGCAGGCGGAGATCCGTTGGGCGTCGACAGCCCAGCCGAAAAGCGTCTTCCCGGGTGCCGTCAACGGGTTACCTCTTTTAGCCTGCGTTCGCGGTGTTGCCCTCGCAATTTCTTTGCGTCTTGACGCCCGCAGTCCGTAGTCCGCGCAGCCGCAGACGACCCCATGTCCGTTTTTCCCCCGCTGTTCAACGCATTGGATGCAGCCACATTCCGCTAGATTCAGCGGGTTGCACTCTTGTGCGTCATGCTGGAGAACAGTCAATGAATCAAACAGTTTTGTCCCTGGTAAATGCCCGCGCGCCGCTGCAGCTGGTGCCGCCCGTCGCACTGAAGCAGGCGCTCGAGCAAAGCCATGAAATCAAAGCCAAGGTCGAGGCTTGCGCTGAAGATCTGGCACTGGCGAATGAATCGACTCAGCACACCATGGCCTCGGGTGACAAGACCGGTCTCGCCAAGCAGACACTTGATCAATACAAGGCGGTAGAGATCGAGGTGCAGGAATGCGCGCAGGATTTGGGCAGCGTGACCACAACGTTGGCGCAGGGAATTACTGAGTTGAAGACCGTGGAAGCTGCGTTGGCAGACGCCAAAGACGCATTGGCTGAAACGAATGCGTCACTCGCATCGGCATTGGCCGGCGAAGAAAGCGCAAACCACAGGGCATTGCACGACCACACGACCGGCCTGCCCAACCGAGCGTTGTTCGACGACCGGCTCGCCCGCGCGCTTGCACTTGCAACACGCCACGATTGGACGGTGGCTGTGATGTTTCTCGATCTCGATCGCTTCAAGCAAGTGAACGACGTTCACGGACATGCGGCCGGCGACCTGGTGTTGAAGGAAGTTGCCAGACGGCTGGCGCAGGACGCGCGCGAAGAAGACACCGTGTGCCGCAATGGCGGCGACGAGTTCTTGTACCTGCTGATGAATCCGCAAGGCCGAGACAACGTCGAGCGGATTGCTGCCGACGTGATCGAAAACCTTTCACGCACGCTTTGCGTGGGAAAGTCGCAGCTGTCAATCAGGCCCAGTGTAGGAATTGCCATCTACCCGGATGGGGGTGTCAATGGCAACGAACTGATCGACAACGCCGATGCCGCCATGTACCGAGCAAAGAAGAGCGAACGCGGCTATGCGGTGCATGCGGGGCCTGGCGGCTGAGCAACGGGGCGCGCCGTACGCAACGCCCTGCGGGCGGTGCGGAGGGCTATGAATTGCCTTGGGTAGCCGGCGTGCTGATGACCTGTCCGTTTTTCATGGGCAGCGTTGCGCCCGGTTTGTCGGACATCCGCACCACACCGTCCTTGCCGTCGTAGCGGTGGGTGACGTCGTAGCCGACCATTTGCTTGGATTTTTCATTGGCGGTGGTGCAGCGACGTTCGGTCGTCGTGTACGTATCTTTCTCTTGCAGATTCTTTTGGACCTGGTTGCCGGCGTAAGCCCCTGCGGACGCGCCAGCCACTGTGGCCAGTGTCTTGCCCTTGCCTCCGCCGATGTTGCTTCCCAGCAAGCCGCCGGCAATTCCGCCCACCACGCTGCCCGCAATTCGGTGCTCGTCCTTGATGGGCGCCTGGTGCTTGACCTGAACGTCCTCGCACCGTTCTTTCGGAGTCGACACCGTGTCGACGACTTCCTTCACGGCCACGACATCGACGAACGCCGGCTTCGTTACGGCCTTGTATCCGGCGGTTTCTCCGGCGCGAAGCAAAACCATGGCAATCCCACCGACTGCCATGCCTTTGATCATTGATTTATCGATGCGTCTGCCTTGATATTGACTGCGTTGTTTTCACATTTGAAGCAGCGTGCAGGTGGCCCCGCGCGACGTGGGCTCGAGGGGCAGCCGCGTTACGGCAGGATTGAACGAACGCTTGTTGCTAATGTCGAGTGCGCGGTCGTGCTGCCGAACTCGTGCAATCCGCCAGCGTTCGTTCGCTAACGGCTGCCAATGGCGCCAAGCGCATGCACCAAAACCCCCCAACGTGTCTTTCGAAGGCTTGCGCAGTTTGTGGCTCAGCTTCGGTGAAATCATGGCCGGCGGGATACCGCGCCAGATGTTGTTCAGGTCACGACATTGCTAGGGTGCGATGTTGCATCTTGATAGCAATAAACGAGACCTGACCCTTGAACTAACGTGACCAGCGCTTTTGACTCTCGAATCCGGAGGCCCCCAAATCCGCGTGACCTTCAAACCCGCGCCCAAATCCGCTTTCAAATCCGCGCTGCTAGCGCGGGCTGAGGTGTGATTTGAGCGAGGCCCGTACTGCGTTGGGCTAAATAACCAGAGTCAACGCGTGCCGGTGGTGACCACGACCCGGCGGTCGGGTTGCAAGCAGGCGATCAACTTCGGCGTCGGT
>JANPNT010000510.1:0-1929 GCA_031427655.1 Burkholderiales bacterium | reverse complement strand
TCAGCGTGATGCTGGCGGTGTGCATGGCCACATCGGTGCCCGTGCTCATGGCAATGCCCACATCGGCCGCCGCCAAGGCCGGTGCGTCGTTGATGCCGTCGCCCACCATGGCCACTTTTTTGCCTCCCGCCTTGAGCCGTTCCACGATGGCTGCTTTGTTTTCTGGCAGCACGTCGGCATAGACCTCGGTGATGTCCACCGCTTGGGCCACGGCCTGCGCGCTGCCCGCGTTGTCTCCGGTGATGAGCACGCTGCGGATGCCCATTTTTTTCAGCGAAGCTACGGCGGCGGCCGCGCTGGGTTTGGGCGCGTCTCCGAAGGCCAGCATGCCCAGCACGGTGGCGGCGTTTGCATCAGAGGAATCAACTTCGGCCAGCCACGACACCGTGCAGCCGCGCGCTTGCCACTGCGCGGCTTGGTCGTTCAGGGCCGACGTGTCGGCCTTCAGCTCGGCCATGTAGCGGCTGCTGCCCAAGCGCAAGAGGCGGCCCGCCACTGTGGCTTGCACGCCGCGCCCCGCCACCGCGCGAACCTCGGTGGCCGACGCAATGCCCAAACTTTCGGCCTGTGCAGCGCGGGTGACCGCCCACGCCAAGGGGTGTTCGCTGCCCGCTTGCACTGCGGCGCACCAGGCCAGCAAGTCGGCGCGGGTGGTGTGCCACGGCAAGGCGGCCATCAACTGCGGCCGGCCGACCGTGAGCGTGCCGGTCTTGTCAAACGCCACCACGCTCACGCCGTGCGCCACCTCCAGCGCTTCAGCGTCTTTGATCAAGATGCCGCGCTTCGCAGCGGCACCGGTGCCTACCATGATGGCGGTGGGCGTGGCCAGGCCCAGTGCGCAAGGGCAGGCAATCACCAGCACCGCCACCGCGTTCAAGATGGCGCGTTCCCAGTCGCCGCTGATCGCCACCCAGCCGAGCAAAGTCACGAGTGCAATCACGATGACCACCGGCACGAACACCGCACTCACCCGGTCCACCAAACGCTGAATCGGTGCTTTCTTGGCCTGTGCCGATTCCACCAAACGCACGATGCGCGCGAGTGTCGACTCCGCGCCCACCGCCGTCGTTTGCAACACCAACAAGCCCGTGCCGTTCACCGCCCCACCGGTCACCGCATCGCCTTCGTGTTTGGCCACGGGCAGGCTTTCGCCGGTGATGAGCGACTCATCGACCTCGCTGCTGCCCTCCAGCACCCGCCCGTCCACCGGCAGCCTTTCGCCAGGCCGCACCACCACCACGTCGCCGACGCGCACCTGCGATGCGGGCACGTCCACATCGGCACCGTCGCGGCGCACGCGCGCGGTATCGGGCCGCAGTGCGTTCAAGGCGCGAATGGCTTCGGTGGTTTGCCGCTTGGCGCGCGTTTCCATCCACTTGCCCAACAGCACCAAGGTGATGACGACGGCCGAGGCCTCGAAGTAAAGCGCTGGCGCAAGCTCCTGCGTGCGATGCCGCCACAGCTGCACCACGCTCAAACCGTAGGCCGCACTGGTGCCCAAGGCCACCAGCAAATCCATGTTGCCGCTGCCCGCTTTCAGCGCCCGCCACCCGGCGCTGTAAAAGCGCGCGCCCAAGAAAAATTGCACTGGCGTGGCCAGCGCCCATTGGACCCAGCCCGGCAGCATCCAATGAACGCCGAACGGCATGGCCAGCATCGGCAGCACCAAGGGCAAAGACAGCACAGCCGCGAGCACCACTTGCCAGCCTTCGCGCGCGCTGGCGGCCTGCTTGGCGTGCTCGGCGCTGCTTGACGCTTGGGTGTCGGGCGCGCCATTGCACGGCGTGGCTGTGTAGCCTGCACGCTGCACCGCGTGGATGACCGCGGCAGCGAGAGTCGGCTCATCGCCTGTGCTGACCACCGTGGCCGTTTGGGTGGCCAAATTCACCTCGGCCCTCAACACGCCGGGCACTTTGAGCAAAGCTTTCT
>JANPNT010000509.1:0-2681 GCA_031427655.1 Burkholderiales bacterium | reverse complement strand
GGAGGCGATAGAGACGGCACTGAAGCGCGGGAGTGGGCGAGTCAATGTGCATGTAATCGCTTCTGTATTGACTTCCTCCCCCGCTGAGGGGCAGGCGAACGTCTTGACTCCCTCCCCCTTGGAGGGAGAGGGAGAGCTTCTCTGGCGCTTCTCCACCGGCCTGCACTGCGCCGACAGCGACCTCCGCTACGCCGACCCGCAGCCTGCGCTCTTCTCTTTTAACTCCGCCATGGGCGCTTGCCCGACCTGCCGTGGCTTTGGTCGGGTCATCGGCGTGGACTACGGCCTGGTGGTGCCTGACCCGCGCAAAACCTTGCGCAGCGGTGCCATCAAAACCTTGCAAACACCGGCTTGGGC
This sequence comes from Burkholderiales bacterium, assembly GCA_031427655.1. Classification (GTDB taxonomy): domain Bacteria; phylum Pseudomonadota; class Gammaproteobacteria; order Burkholderiales; family Burkholderiaceae_C; genus JANYJJ01. Next base: position 2,324 of record JANPNT010000509.1, on the reverse strand, counting down.
CGAGAACCAAGACGACCTGATGAAGTACGCCGGTGAGGCCGGCATTCCGCGCGACACCGCATGGGCGCAGCTGAGTGACGCGCAGCGCGAATGGGTGGTCAACGGGTCACCGAATTGGGCGGGCAAGTGGGGCAAGCAGTGGTACGGCGTGAAGCGCTTCTTTGAGTACCTGGAAAGCAAGTCTTACAAGATGCACATCCGCGTGCTGCTGTCGAAGTACCGAAGCTACACGCCCTGCGGCACGTGTGCGGGCTCGCGCTTGTCGACCGAAGCGTTGTTGTGGCGCTTGGGCACCAAGGCCGATGCCGATGCGGTGATGCTGCCGAGTAAGCGCTTCATGCCGAGTGGCGTGAGCTGGAACCGGGCGCAGTTGGAGGCGCTGCCAGGGTTGACGCTGCATGATTTGATGTTGATGCCGATAGACAAATTGCGCAGGTTTTTCGATGCGCTCTTTGCTCCTGGATTGGCCCCTTCCCCTTTGCAGGGGGAAGGTTGGGAGGGGGGTGAAATGTCGGCAAGCTGCGGTTCGGGTTTGGCGATTTCGCCCCCAGCTGCACACCGCGCATCGGCTGGCACGCCGATGCCGCTCAGCGGGCTTGGCGCAGGCGCCTCGAAAGCCCCGCTTCGCCCCCAGCCCTCCGCCGTCAAGAAGGAGGGAGTGAACAGTGCTTTGCAACTTCTCCTGAAGGAAATCCGCACCCGCCTGAAATACCTCTGCGACGTCGGCATTGGCTACCTCACGCTGGACCGCCAAAGCCGCACGCTCAGCGGCGGCGAGGTGCAGCGCATCAACCTCACCACGGCGCTGGGCACCTCGCTGGTCAACACACTCTTCGTGCTCGACGAGCCCAGCATCGGCTTGCACCCGCGTGACATGAACCGCATCGTGCAGGCCATGCACCGCCTGCGTGATGCAGGCAACACGCTGGTGGTGGTAGAGCACGACCCGGCCGTGATGCTGGCCGCCGACCGCCTCATCGACATGGGCCCCGGCCCGGGCGAGCGTGGCGGCCAAATCGTTTACGACGGCACGCCCGAAGACATCCGCAGCGCCGACACGCTGACCGGCGCTTACCTGGGCGCGCGCAAGCACGTCAGCATGGGCATTAAGCGGATCGTGAATGCGGCCACGCCCAAGCTCATTCTGGAAGGCGCACGCGACCACAACTTGAAAGACGTGACGGTTGAATTCCCACTGCAACATTTGGTGTGCGTCACCGGTGTGTCGGGCTCGGGCAAGAGCACCCTGATTCAGGACGTGCTGGCCCCGGCGCTCGCACGCCACTTCGGCAAACCCACCGAAGCACCCGGTGCGTTCGACCGTTTGCTGGGGGCAGATTGGCTGAGCGAAGCGGTGTTCGTAGACCAATCGCCGATCGGCAAAACCGCGCGCTCCAACCCGGCCAGTTATGTGGGCGCGTGTGACGAGATCCGCAAGCTGTTCGCCGAATCGCCGTTGGCGCAACAGCGCAATTACGGCCCCGGCATGTTCAGCTTCAACGCCGGTGACGGCCGCTGCCCCACCTGTGGCGGCTCGGGCTTTGAGCATGTGGAAATGCAGTTTTTGAGCGACGTTTATTTACGCTGCCCCGATTGCGACGGCACGCGTTACCGCGCCGAATTGTTAGAAGTAAAAATCGACCGCCGACTCCCCGGCGACGTGATCCGCGACCTGTCGGTGGCCGACGTGCTCAACCTCACCGTGAGCGAAGCGGTGCTGCTGTTTGCCAACGACCGCGAGGTGTTGCGGGTGCTGCAACCCATCGTTGATGTGGGCTTGGAGTACGTCAAGCTGGGCCAGCCCGTGCCCACGCTCAGCGGCGGCGAGGCGCAACGTTTGAAGCTGGCGGGCTTCCTGGCCGAGGCGGCGCAAAACAAATCAAACAGCCGCCAAGCCTTGGCCCGCAAAGGCACGCTGTTCATGTTTGACGAGCCCACCACCGGCTTGCACTTTGACGATATCGCCAAGCTGATGCGCGCCTTCCGCAAGCTGCTGGACGCCGGCCATTCGCTGCTGGTGATTGAACACAACCTGGACGTGATTCGCGCGGCCGATTGGTTGATTGACCTGGGCCCCGAAGGCGGTGAAGCCGGCGGTTGGGTGGTGTGCACAGGCACGCCCGACGATGTGCGCCAGCACCCCACTTCGCACACCGGCAAAGCGCTGGCCGAGTATGAGCACACGCTGGGCATCGGCGGGCACCGCGTTGAAGAAGGCAAGCCGCTGCAAAGCCTGATCAAAAAGGCGCGAGACACGAAACGAGCCAACGACGAGTTCATTCAAATCATCAACGCGCGCGAGCACAACCTCAAGTCGCTCGACG
>JANPNT010000508.1:0-3744 GCA_031427655.1 Burkholderiales bacterium | reverse complement strand
AACGCCGCTTGGGAGCTTGATGTGTTTGGCGGTGCCGCTGCAGGCCGCGACGCCGCTCAAGCGCGCCTGACGGGCAGCGAAATGCTGTGGCACGGGGCCCGCGTCTCGGTGGCTGCTGAAGTCGCCACGCAGTACACCTTGCTGCGAGCCTGCGAGGCGACGCTGGTCCAGGTTCAGCTTGACGCCGCCTCTCGCAATGAGACCGCGCGCTTGACAGACCTCACCGCAAAAGCCGGTTTCAGCGCACCTGCGCAAGCCGCTTTGGGCCGCGCCAGCGCAGCGCAGGCCAACAGCCAGCTCACCCAACAACGCGCGCTGTGCGACAGCGTGGTGAAAGGCTTGGTGTTCTTGACCGGTGCCGATGAGACCGCGCTGCGCACGCAACTGAACACCACACGCGGTGTGATCGCACAGCCCGCTCAAATCAGCGTTCCCTCAGTGCCCGCCGCGCTGCTGCGCCAGCGGCCCGACCTGGGCAGCGCCGAACGCGAGTTGGTGGCGGCCAGCAACGACATCCGCCAAACGCAGGCCGCCCGACTGCCGCGCATTGCCTTGAACGGCAGCATCGGTGCCGCAAGGGTCAGTTCAAGTGGAGCAGCAGGTGGCTTTACGAACAGCGACAGCACCTGGTCGCTGGGGCCGTTGTCGGTTTCGCTGCCGCTGTTCGACGGCGGCACGCGGCAAGCCCAAGTCAGTGCCGCGCAAGCCCGCCATACAGACGCCACAGTGCAATACAAAGCCAAGCTGCGCGCCGCAGTGCGCGAAGTGGAAGACGCGCTGATTGCCTTGCAAAGCACTGCCGACCGAAGTGGTGACGCGCAAGTGGCCACCGAAGGTTTTACAGCTTCGCTGCGCGCCACCGACGCGCGCTACAAAGGCGGCTTGGCCACCTTGTTTGAACTGGAAGACGCACGCCGCAGTGCGGTGCAAGCGCAAACCGCCCTGATTGATTTGCAGCGCGAGCGCGTCACCGCGTGGATCCTGCTCTACCGCGCGCTGGGCGGTGGTTGGAGCGCCGACGCTTCGGTGCTTGCCTCGAACGCCGCCGCGAAAAACTGAACGCCTACCGAACCTCAGCACACCATGAAGATCACCAAAACGCACATCCAAAAATCGCTCATCTCACTCGCTTGCATCGCCGGCATGGGCGTCGTTTTGAACTTCGCCGCGCGTGCCGCCGACCAGAAGAAAGTGGCCGCCCCCAAGCCCGCGCTCACCGTCAACGTGACGCAAGCGCTCAGCGCCAGCATGCCGCTGCGCCTGAGCGCCAACGGCAACATCGCGCCGTGGCAAGAGGCCAGCATCGGCACCGAGGCCAACGGCTTGCGCTTGGCCGATGTGCGGGTGAATGTGGGCGACAGCGTGAAGCGCGGGCAAGTGCTGGCCACCTTTGCGCCCGACAGCATTCAGGCCGACGTGGCGCAGATCAAAGCCAGCGTGGCCGAAGCAGAAGCCAACTTGAGCGAGGCCGCAGCCAACGCACAGCGCGCCCGCGATTTGCAAACCACCGGCGCCCTGAGCGCTTCGCAAATCAACCAGTACCTCACCGCCGAACGCACTGCGCGGGCGCGTTTGCAAGCGCAGCGCGCTGCAGAACAAGTGCAAGGCTTGCGCCTGAAACAGACGCAGGTGCTGGCCCCCGACAACGGCGTCATCTCGGCACGCAGTGCCACCGTGGGCGCGGTGCTGCCTGCCGGGCAAGAGCTGTTTCGCATGATTCGCGGTGGCCGCCTGGAATGGCGCGCCGAAGTGCCGGGGGCCGACTTGTCGCGCCTCAAGCCGGGCATGGAAGTGCGCTTGAACGTCAACGCTGCGAGCACGTCGTCCTCATCTGCAACCTCAGCCATCGTTGGCAAGGTGCGCATGGTTGCGCCCACGGTGGACGCGCAAACCCGCAACGGCTTGGTCTACGTCGACTTGACCGCGCCCGGCGATGCGCGCAGCGGCATGTTTGCGCGCGGCGACTTCAACATCGGCGAGGGCAGTGGGCTGACCCTGCCGCAAAGCGCCGTGCAATTGCGCGACGGTTTCAACTATGTGCTGCGGGTCGGAGCTGTCTCTGACAAAACCGCTGACAACACCGCGAAAGTCAGTGAAGTGAAAGTCACCACCGGTCGCCGTATTGGCAACCGCGTTGAGATCACTGGCGGCTTGGACGCCGCAGCGCGCGTGGTCGCGTCGGGCGCAGGCTTCTTGGCCGATGGCGACACCGTCAGAGTCGTTGAAGTGGCAGCCGCGGCCACCAGCGCCGCCGCAACAGCAGCAACACCAGCAACACCCGCCAGCAAGTAAGCAGGAGCCCGCACCATGAACGTTTCATCCTGGTCGATCAAAAACCCCATCCCAAGCATCCTGCTTTTCATCATGCTCACGCTCGCGGGGCTGATGGGTTTCAGGGCGATGAAGATCCAAAACTTCCCCGACATTGACCTGCCCACGGTCACCGTCACTGCGTCGCTTCCCGGCGCATCGCCTGCGCAACTCGAAACCGAGGTCGCGCGAAAAATTGAGAACTCGCTGGCCACGGTGCAAGGCCTGAAGCACATCTACACGCAGGTGCAAGACGGCGTGGCCATCATCACCGCCGAATTCCGTTTGGAAAAACCAACCCAGCAAGCGGTGGACGATGTGCGCGACGCCATCTCGCGCGTGCGCAGGGACTTGCCGGCCGATCTGCGCGACCCCGTGATCTCCAAAATGGAGTTGTCGGGCGCGCCCATCCTGACCTATACCGTGGCCACGCCGCGCATGGACGACGAGGCACTCAGTTGGTTTGTCGACAACACCGTCACCAAGCAAATGCTCAGCGTGCGCGGTGTGGGCGCGGTGTCGCGTGTGGGCGGTGCCACGCGTGAAGTGCGTGTCGAGCTGGACCCGGCACGCTTGCAAGCACTCAACGCCACCGCCGCCGACATTTCGCGCCAGTTGCGCCAGGTGCAGCAAGAAGCCTCGGGCGGCCGCACCGACGTGGGCGGCTCAGAACAATCGGTGCGCACCATCGCGACGGTGCAGTCGGCCGAAGAATTGGGACGTTTGGACATTGCCTTGAGTGACGGGCGCCATGTGCGCTTGAACCAGGTGGCCAATGTGAGCGACACCGTCGCCGAGAAGCGCTCTGCGGCCCTGCTCAACGGCAAGCCGGTGGTCGGTTTTGAGATCACCCGAACGCGCGGTGCGGGCGAAGTGGACGTGGCCGCAGGCGTGCGCGCCGAGCTGGAAAAACTGAAAGCCGCACACCCCGACATCACCGTCACCGAGGCCTTCAATTTTGTCGACCCGGTGCAAGAGGGCTACGACGGCTCGATGCTGCTCATGTACGAAGGGGCCATTTTGGCGGTGCTGGTGGTGCTGCTGTTCTTGCGCGATTGGCGTGCCACTTTTGTGGCGGCGGCTGCGCTGCCTTTGTCCGTCATTCCGACCTTCGGCGTGATGTATTTGTTCGGCTACAGCATCAACACCGTCACGCTGCTGAGCTTGTCTCTGGTCGTGGGCATTTTGGTGGACGACGCCATTGTCGAGATTGAAAACATCATGCGCCACCTGCGCATGGGCAAGTCGCCGTACCAGGCGGCGATGGAAGCAGCCGACGAGATCGGCTTGGCGGTGATCGCCACCACCTTCACCTTGATTGCGGTGTTCCTGCCCACCGCTTTCACCTTCGTGCGGAAATATTTTTACTATTTTTCCGAATAATTTTTCATCTTTTTCAAAAATTTCAACGATGCTTCGAGTTGATTGATCTTT
>JANPNT010000507.1:0-1856 GCA_031427655.1 Burkholderiales bacterium | reverse complement strand
GGTGCTATCGACCTGTCGATGGGAGGGGCGATGGCGTGGATTCTGGCCATGGACTCGTCTGGCTTGAAGCTGCGAAAGTCCGCTTCAGGCCGTCGGCCGCAGTTCGACGCCTGCTGATCGAATGGCTGCTACCGACCCATTGGAGCCGGTCGCAACCGCTATAAGAGCGACCGCAATGCGGCGATACGGGGTATTCGTGGAATCCATATGGTGGGCCGGTCCCGGCTAGTAACAGCCGTTCGTTTGCTGCGCCGGGAGCCCACGCTCCAGTCACACCAGACATGTTGGCCGGGCTCGTTGCCAGGCAAGTTGCACACGTGCTGCACGCAACTGCAGATGCTCCGAACGGGTGCGAGGAGTATCGAAAAAGAAAATGCACTAAGATGAAGCAACTTGATGCAAGTCGCTGCTGACTGACCCATGACACGTTCTGTCGACTCTGAGGTCAAACGCGTCACCGTTACACTGCCCAAGTGGCAGCTCGATGCCCTGCAAACGATCGCTACGCGGGAAGATGTGAGCGTGGCCTGGCTGGTGCGCAAGGCCGTCAACAAGCTGTTGCGGCAAGGCCCAGAAGTTCCAGTGGCGGACAGCGCCCAACTGAAGGAGCGCACATGAAAGGCGACGCTATTTTCGGGCCCGGCTACACAGTCGCGCGCTTCTGGCGCTGTGCCCTCCAGGTCAATCCGTCCGGCTACCAAGCCCGATATCGCGGCACCGCGCACGGGCTGGATGAAGCCGGCTACAACCAGCAGATGTTAGACCAATGCCTGGCGCTTGGGATCGACGTGGTTGGCGTCGCGGACCATGGCAGCGTCGATGCAGTGGATGGTCTGCGGCAGTTCCTTGAACCGCATGGCATCATTGTCTTTCCGGGTTTCGAGATTGCGTCAAGCGAGAAGATTCACATGGTCTGCCTGTTTCCCGAAGGCACGCCCAAGGACACCCTGAATCGCTACTTGGGCAAGCTGTCGCTCACGGATTCCAAAGACACAGTGCAGCCTTCAAGCAGGACCTGTCTCGACCTCGCTCAGATCATTTTCGATCTCGGCGGTTTCTGGTATGCGGCGCACATGACCGGCGCCAGCGGCCTGCTGCGTCTGAATCAGGACGGTGGCGGGCTTGCCCACATCTGGAAGAACGAGACGCTGGTTAAGGCCGGACAGATTCCGGGACCACTCAAGGACTTGCCGCAGAACTACAAGCAGATCGTTCGCAACAAAGACCCGAACTATCTCCGAGCCCACCACATCGCGCTGCTAAATGCCAAAGACGTGGCCAAGCCCGATGACCTGGCCGATCCGTGCGCGAGCTGTTGGATCAAGATGACGCGGCCGAGCTTTGAGAGCTTCCTTACGGCATTCAAGGACCCGGATTCACGCATTCGCCTCGGATTGCCGCCGGAGGCTCACTACTCACGCATTGAGAGTCTTCGCTTTCGTGGTGGCTACCTTGATGGCATCGACATCGAATTGTCGGCACATCTGAATGCAGTGATCGGTGGTCGTGGGACTGGAAAGTCGACCCTGATCGAATGCCTGCGTTACGTGCTCGACGTGCCGCCACGTGCAGTTTCCGCACGGCGGCAGCACGAGGAAATCGTCAAGACGAACCTGCCTGCTGGCGGTCGCATCGAACTCGCAGTGATATCGCGCGCGCAGAACGGTCGGCACTATTTGGTGTCGCGTCGCTATGGCGAGCCTTCTGTCGTCAAAGACGGCGCAGGACAGGTTTCGACCCTGCAACCGCGCGATCTGCTGCCGCGTATCGAAATCTACGGCCAGAACGAAATCCTGGAACTGGCCCGAGACCCCGCCAGCCAGACAGCGATCCTGAATCGCTTCTTGCCGAGCGGC
>JANPNT010000506.1:0-2293 GCA_031427655.1 Burkholderiales bacterium | reverse complement strand
TGGTTGGGCGCGGTCAAGGTGCAGTTTTCTTTCAATTCCACCAGCGCTTGCAAGCCGTGCGACCAGACCCGGCCGTCGGTCACGCGGCCGGTCACCGGGTCGAGCAAGAGCAGTTGCTGGTCGCGCACGAGGTAGTCGCGGTCGCGCTTCAAACCGTGCAGGGCTTGCAGCGCGATCTCGATCAAGTCTTTGCAGTGGCGGCGGTTTAACCACACGCCGCCCAGGGGCTCCAACAGCAACGCCAATCGCTCTTGGCCGGTGGCCGTCCACGTGACTTGGCGGGCGGTGGCGTCAAACATCACATCGCGGCCGAGCACCAGTTGGCGCGCCACGCCCAGAGTTTGAAACGACAGCGCGTGCTCTTGGGCGGCGGGGTCGGTTTGCGCTGTGACGGGCGCTGTCTAGCGCAAACGCAAGGGAATGGCGGCCTCGTCAATCAACAAGCTGTCGGCTTCGTCGATCAAGGCCATGTGCAGGCCGCGCAACAACGGTGCTTCTGCGGCCGTTGTTGTGTCCTTTGTGCCCTTCGACTGAACGGCGCGACGTTGCAAGTCGCTTTGCGTCACATGACCCGCGCGCGCGTCGCGCAGGTAGTCCAACGCCACCTCGCGGGCGGTGCAGTAGGTGATGTCGCAGCCGTAAGCGGCGCGCCGCTGCGCGGGTGTGCTGGCGGAAGTCACCACGCCCACCGTCAAGCCCAGCGCTGCGTACAGCGGCGTCAGGGCATCGGCATCGCGTTGCACCAAGTAGTCGTTTGCTGTCATCAAATGCACCGGCGTGCCTGCCAATGCCGCCACCGCCGCAGCCAGTGCGGCGGCGTAGGTTTTGCCTTCGCCGGTGGCCATCTCGGCCAGTTGGCCGTCAAGCATCGCCAAGGCCGCGTGCAGTTGGCTTTCATAGGGCTTGCGGCTCAAGACCTCCTCACCATGGCAGGCCACCAAAGCCAGCGCTTCGCAGGCCATGGCGGGCGTCAGGCTGTGTTGGGCTAAGCGTGCCCGCAGGTGCGTGAGCCCCGCTTTGGTCACCGTGCTGGTCACCGCGCTGGTTACTAGCGTCATGCGTTTCACCACGCTTTGCACTTGCTGCTGCTGGCGCGCCAAGATCGCGCGCTGCGACCACGGCGTGCTGAAGCGGCGGCCCAGGGGGTCGGCGCGCTGCGCCCACCAAGCCGGCAAGCTCAGGCCCGTTTGCGCAGGCTTGTCCAGCCGCCCCGGGCAGCTGAGTGAGGGCGCATATTCTGGCCCGGTGCGGTTCACGCGGTCCATGCTGATCGGTGGGTTGGTCAGGAAGCCGGGCTGAAATGCATCAGCACGGCTTGCTGCGCACGCAGCGCCAACGTCCACGCCAGCGGCCTTGCTCAAAACGAACGCTGGCCCGCGCGCCCATTTGCTAGGCCAAGGCCGCAGGTGCGTGTGCCACGAGCAGGTCCATCAGCACCACACCGCGCGCCGCGGTGCGACCCGTCAAGTCGGTGGGCGCGGCGACGATATCGCCGCCGTAGCGGTCGCCCAGGGCGGCGCCGGGCAATTGGGTGACGGTGGCGGTGGCGTCCATGGTCGGGTCGCGCAGCAGTTGGGCAGGCATCGCGTCCATGTGTGGCAAGCGCACCAACACCTCGCGAGATTGGCTGCGCAGCAGGGCGGCTTGCTCGGGTTCCAGCGCCACCCGCACCGTCATCGGCGCAGTGGACTGCGGCACCGAATTTATGCCTACAGAAGAAGGAGTCACATCCGCCAACACCGTGCCCTGCTTCACCTGCCGACCCGGCCAGTCTTGGGCGCGTGCCACGCTCGGCGAACCGCTGCTGGCGGCGCGCAACTGAAGTTGATCTGTTCGTTTCAGCACGCGGTCCAGCGCGGCCTGCTGTGCGGCCATCTTGCTGCGCAGGCGTTGGGCGCGCGCAGGCTCATTCGCCAAGCGCTCGATGCGCTCGGTTTGCAGCTTCACCAACTGGCCTTCCAGGCGCGCTTTGTCCACCGCCAAGCTTGTGTCGCTCAGCACAAACATCAGCTCGCCCGCCTGCACCGTTTGGACGTCGCGCACCACCGCTTGGTCTGGCAACCACACCACGCCGCGCGCCACGGCTGCGTTGGGCAAGGGCACGGCCAGCACCACCACAGCCACCGCCGCCGTCGCAGCAAAGGCACGAAAACGCGCGCGGCGGGCTTGCTGTTCTTCCAAATGCAAGCCGCTCAAAAAGCGCAGCGCGCGCAAGCCGGTGGCCGCGACCATGCCGTACAAAAAGTAAATCACCAAGGCCATGCCCAGTGCGAACGAGGCCGCACCTGCCCAC
>JANPNT010000505.1:0-4801 GCA_031427655.1 Burkholderiales bacterium | reverse complement strand
GCCAGCGCACCCAGCGTGAGGTCGTGCGCGGCTTCGGGGTCAAGGCCGAACAAAAAGGGGCGGGTCAGTGCGTAAGGAATCAGGGCCATGCGTTGAACTTTTGGGTTGTCTTTGATAATTGACCATTGTCTCAAACACACTCGAATGACATGACACAAGATGAATTGAAAGCCTTGGTCGGCCAAGCCGCATTGGCCTATGTGGTGCCCGGCAGCGTGGTCGGCGTGGGCACGGGTTCCACCGTGAACTGCTTCATCGACGCGCTGGCCAGCATCAAAAACACCATTGCAGGGGCGGTGTCCAGCAGCGAAGCGAGCAGCCAGTGTCTGCGCGCGCACGGCATCACCGTGCTCGACAGCAACGCAGTGATCAGCATCCCGGTCTACGTCGACGGGGCCGATGAAATTGACGGCAGCGGCTGCATGATCAAAGGCGGCGGCGCGGCCCTGACGCGCGAAAAAATCGTGGCCGACTTGGCCGAGCGCTTCATTTGCATTGCCGATGCGTCCAAACGTGTTGAAGTGCTGGGCAGTTTTCCGCTACCGCTGGAAGTGATTCCGATGGCGGCCAACCAAGTCATGCGGCGGCTGCGCGGTTTGGGCGGCGAGCCGACGTTGCGTGCGGGTGTAGTGACTGACAACGGCTGCTCCATCATCGACGTGCGCGGCCTGCAAATCACCGACCCGCTGGCCATGGAAAGCCTCATGAACCAGTGGCCTGGCGTGGTGAGCGTGGGCATCTTTGCGCAACACAAAGCCAGCGTGTGTTTGTTGGGCACGGCCGACGGCGTGCAGACGATCACGTACTGAAAACGAAGCTTCGTCCGGCGAGCGCGCTTCAAAAACAGCGTACCCTCCTGGGGTTCACTTTGCACAGAAAGACGCGCTCATGGCCAAGCCCAACTATTCGTTCGAGAAGCGCCAACGCGAGTTGGCCAAGAAGAAGAAAAAAGAAGAAAAGCTGAAAGATAAAGCCGTTCGCAAGGTCGGCGAAGGCGAAGAGGGCGGTGAGCCAACTGACGGCGACGGCGCCGCGCCAGCGGAACCTGCCACTCCGGTTGCGCCACCTGCGCGCTGATTCGTCGGCACTTGCACCATGCTCAGGCTGAAGCCGCCTCGGCGCATGTTTGCCAAGAAGGCCACGGCTGCCGCTGAACAAGTCGCCGCACCGGGCCACGCGGTGGCTTTGAAAGCCGGCTTCAACACCATCGCGACAGAGGTGCAAAACATGCACCTCGCGATCTCATCCAAAACCTTTGACGCGCTGGCCTGTGTGCCTGGCGTGAGCGTTCCCTCTGCGTGGGTGCGCACCGCGCACGACGCCATCACACACGGTGTTTACAGCGCAGTGCGCCACGGCGGCACAACGGCGCTGGGCGCAGCCGGTGTGGCTGAAGGTTTGATGCTCAATTCGGACGCACCGCAGGGCGGGCGCTATCGTGCCGGCATCAGCGCCCTGAACGGTGTGTTTGGCGATGCGCTGGCCCAAGCAGGCAACTCGCTTGCCGTGCGCATGAGCCTGCATCAGCACGGCGCTGAGCTGGCGTTGACGCCCGACGGTTTGCGCAACCTAAAACCACGCGCTGCCGTGTTCATTCACGGCTTGGCTTGCGATGAGACGAGTTGGTCGGTGAAGGGAAATGCGAAAAGTTCAGACTACGGCAGCTCGCTAGAACGTGACCTCGGCATGAGTGCCATCTACCTCCGCTACAACACCGGCTTGGCTGTTGACGACAACGCACAAGCGCTGTCCGAACTGTTGGAACGATTGGTGAAAAACGCCCCGCCGCGCCTTCGCGAGCTCACGCTCATCGGTCACAGCATGGGCGGCTTGGTGGCGCGACGCGCGAGTGCATTGGCCGGAGCTTCCAATTTCAGTTGGCAACGCCGCGTCGGCAGCATCATCTGTTTAGGTACCCCGCACCTAGGCTCAGGCTGGGAAAAGCTGGGCCACGTCACCGCCGCTGCCTTGAACGTCGGCCGCGTTACCCAACCGCTGGCGCGCTTGGCGAATGCGCGCAGCCAAGGCATACAAGACTTGCGGCGCGGCATGTTGCAAACCAAGGCAGTTTTCAAGGCGCTTGTTGAGCCGCCCCTGCGCTTAGTTTCGGGCGGCCTGAGCGACGACACATCAAGCTTGATGGGCAAGCTCGCGGGCACAGTTTTAGGTGACGGCTTGGTCGCGAAACGAAGTGCCGCCGACGACGGTTTGACAGGCGACGTGCAGCGCTTGCACTTGCCGGGCGTGGGCCACATGTCGCTGTTGCACAACCTGCGCGTTTATGTCGCGTTGCGGGCCTGGTTGGCAGCGACTGCATAGCTTTGTGATCTAAAGAACGGCGCTGAACGGTCACGAACTGAATCTGCCAGCCGCATCGAATAGAACCCAAGCGACAACGCGTCCCGCTTCCGCACGTGCGCGTAAATCATCGCGGCTGACACATCGCGGTTCGATAACAGCGCTTGCAGCGCGCAGGTCATCGCCCGATTGAATCTGGAAACGGCAATTGAATGCGCCCGAGTGCGCTGTGATCGGCGGGTGCTTCACGCACCGTGACTCGCTGTGCCGAGCCGACAGCCGCTACTTGAACACGTTGGCCCAGATGTCCGGACCTGTGACGCCCGATTTCGGCCACACCGCCATGGCGTTGCCGTTGCCATCCATGGCCACCCGGGGTACCGAGGAACCATTGCCTTCTGCCGCGCTGTCGATCCGTTCGGCCCCGGCCCAGCCGGAACCGGCCGCATAACGGTTTGCCCAGATCAACGAACCCTGGCTCCACACGGCTGTTGCACGGCCTGCGGCATCCATCGCGATTTGCGGAAAGCCGCCCGTGGTGTAGGTGCTTGAGTCGTCGATGCGCACCGCTGCGCCGCCAACCCCTGCCGTGTAACGGCGAGCCCACATGCTGGCGACAAAGTTGACATCGTCTTCATGCCAGACCACGATCGCGTCCGCGTTGCCAGTCATCGCAACAGCCACCGAGCTGAACCGATTGGCACTGTTTTTAACCAAATCCGGCACGCCCCAAGCGCCCGCCACATAGCGGCTGGAGTAAACGCTTTCGGTGTTGCCGCCGTCAGACTGCAACCAGACCGCGATGACATCGCCAGCGGGACTGGCCGCAAGGCGGTGTGCGCGTGAAGCCCCGGCTGCGAAGGTGGCGACGCGGCTGGGCAGGCCCTGCGGATTCCAGCCAGACCCTGCGACGTAGCGGTCCCCCATGATTTCTTGCGTTCCCGTGTTGTTGGAATTAGCCCGCCGCCAGATCGCCATTGCATTGCCGCTGCCATCAAACGCGATCTCCGGGCTGGAGCCCCCGATGTCTGCTGAAAGCGTCCGTGCGTCTCCCCAAGCGCCGCCGCCCGCGTCAAAGCGCCTGGCACGGATGTCGAAGTAATTTCCGTTCCAGAATGAGTAGACCAACATGGAGTTGCCGCTGCTGTCGATGGCTATTTTTGAGTCGACTGACTTCTCCTCAAGCGCTGTTGCCTGACTCCAGCCGGGGTTGGCCACCAAATAACGGGCGGTGAATAGGGTGGGGAAAGATTCGGTGACTTGGCCCGAAAACACAATGTTTGCGTTGCCAGCCGCATCGAGCACGATTTGCGGGCTGTCATAGTGGTTCGAGTTGTTGACCACCCGAATTTTTTCGGCCGTGCCCCACCCCGTTGCGGCCTCATAGCGGCGCACGTAGATGCTGAAAAATCCGCCAGCGCTCACCTGGTTCCAGGCCGCCACGGCATTGCCGCTGGCATCAAATGCCACTTGCGGGTTCAAGGCTCCGCCCACGTCCAGCGTTTCGAGCAAACCCGCTCCCTGCCATGCTTTGGCAGGCGCGCCGTTGACACAAGTCACGGCCACGTTGCTCACGGCCGCACTGGCCATGCCACTGCCGTTCTGCACCGAGCAGGTCTGGCCGGCTGGCTGGGTGAGCACCGTGACGGCGTACGGCGCGCCAGCAGCCACCGGGGCCGCGAAGCTGAAGACACCGCTTGCGGGCACGGCCAGGTTGTTTGCGCCGTTGTTCTGCAGCACCAGGCCCGCACCGGTCAGACCGCTGACCATGCCGCCGATAGCGAAGGTCGAGAAGCCGCCTGGCGGCGTGACCGTCAACACGGCGCCGCCGCTCGTCACCAGACCGGCGCCGTTGTAGACGATCACGCCATAGACAGCACCGTTGTCAGCGGCAGAGAGCGGATCGGTTGTGAAGCTGGCAGAAACGGCGCCTGCGATGCCGTTGCCGTTGCGCGTCCATTGGTAGCGCAGCTGTTCGCCGCTGGCTTGTACCGAGAAGGTGGTCGTCGCACCGGGGGCTGCGCTGGCCGCCTGGGGTTGACCGGTGATCTGCGGTGCGCCGATAACCAGCAATTGCGCCGGTGCGGACGTGACGGTGCCTGTGGCATTGCTTACCGTCACGGTGTAGCTGCCATTCGAAATAGCGCCAAGCGAGTCCAGCGTGAGCGTCGGGCCGTTTGCGCCGGGGACCGGCGAGCCGTTCTGCAGCCATTGGTAGGCCAGCGGCGCTGAGCCGCTGGCCGAGACCGCCAGCGTCGTCGTCGACCGCGGCACGACAACCACCGACACGGGTTGCGTGGTGATGGCCGGTGCCACCGGGCTGCCGCTCGACGGCACCACTGCCAGCGTGGCCGACTGGCTTGTTACCGTGCCGGCCGCGTTGCCGACGATGACGCTGTAGTTACCGGCGTTCGCCGATGACGCGGCGGCGATGGTGATGGCCGCAGCGGTCGAGCCCGTAATCGCCACGCCATTGCGACGCCACTGGAAGCTCATGGGCCCG
>JANPNT010000504.1:0-10521 GCA_031427655.1 Burkholderiales bacterium | reverse complement strand
GCGGCACCGCAGCTCAGTGGATCGCCGCCCACCCCGATGCCGCAGCGCAAACGCTGAAGGTTGGCCAGAGCTTGCGTTGGGCGGACTTGGCCGGCACCGACACGCACAGCACGCACTGCTTCGTGACGGAACTGGTGATGTGAGCGGCCTGCGCTGCGGAGTGCGCTGCGGCAACAACGCGGCGGCGTGCCCGCACGGCGCAATGTCCTACGCCGCACAGCGACGCGCGCCGATGGCTGCGTGCCAGCGAGTGACTACATTCAATTGGCTCGCTGTCCGCGTTGCGGTCGAACGTAAAAGCACCATCTCGATGCTTCCAAGTGCGTGTTTTCATATCACCAACATCTGCATGTCCAAGTCAAACCGACAAGGACACGCTCACTCTCCAGGAGACTTCACATGATGATTCGCCACACTCTCACCGCAACCTTCGCCGCCCTCATTCTGATCACCGCCTCTGGGTGTGCCGTCACGCGCGGCCAGGAAACTGTGGGCGCTTACGTGGACGACGCCGCCATCACCACTTCGGTGAAAGCCCGCTTCGTAGAAAACAAAGACGTTGACGCGGCATCCATCAAGGTTGAAACCTTGAACGGCACCGTGATGTTGTCGGGCTTTGCCAAGAACATCGTCGAGCGCAACAGCGCCGAAGCCATTGCTCGCAAGGTCAGCGGCGTCAAGATGGTTCGCAACGAGGTTGTTGTGCGTCCTTGATTCTTCTCGCTTGCTTGTCACCATCGCGCCAACGCGCCACGGGCTGACCCCCGCGAAGAGCGGTCAGCCCCGCTTAACTCTAAGGACACCGTCATGAATTGGGACCGCATACAAGGCAATTGGAAACAAGTCACCGGCAAAGCCAAGGAACAATGGGGAAAGCTGACCGACGACGATTTAACCGTGGTCGCAGGTCGTAGGGATCAGCTGGCCGGCAAGATCGAAGAACGCTACGGCGTGGCCAAAGAAGACGCCGAAAAGCAGGTTGCCGCGTGGGAACGCAGCGCCACCGAAGGCTGGTTTCAAGACGACAACTCCAAGGTCTGAAATCAAACTTCCCGAGCAAATTAGGGTGCGCCCGAAGTTGCTCACATCCACCTCATTTTTGCCTTTACCAGCGTGAAAGCCTCACCTTCTTCCGGCCCTGGAGCGCCGCTCTTGACTGCGGCATCCGCCAGCGACGTAAGCCGCCCGGGCATTCAGCGCTCAAGTCCCGTTCGTTCGCTGCCGAAATACAGAGGCGGATCGATGTTGCACCCGTTCACGCTGCATCGGCACGCTGGCGCAGAAAACCAACCTTTCTGATGCTTCAGCACATGCCCACCCTCAAGACCTACATCGTTGAAGACAACAAGGTCATTCGGGATAATCTGATCTCTGCGCTCGAGGAATTGGTTCCTCTGAAGGTGGTGGGCACGGCCGACGACGAGACCACCGCTGTGCGGTGGCTGGCGCAACAGGATAACGACGCCGACTTGGTCATCATCGACATCTTCCTTCGCGAAGGTTCAGGCCTGGGGGTGCTGCGGGCCGTCCAGGACATGCCGGCACGTCAGTCGTTCGTGGTGCTGAGCAACTACGCCACACCCGACATGCGCAGAAAGTGCATGGAACTCGGAGCCAGCCGCGTGTTCGATAAATCGAATGAAATTGACGACCTGATTTATTACTGCGGCCGACTGGCCGACGGTGAAACCGGTAACGCAACGCTCGGTCCTGGTTGACTTTTCCGTCGCCCGGAAGTTGACCCAACAGCGCATGACCGAATCACTGAATCAATCCATTTTTCAATGCGTAGTAGGTCAAATCGCTGTTCGACTCCAACTTCATTTTTTCCATCACCCGTGTGCGGTAGGTGCTGACGGTTTTTACGCTCAGCGACATGCTGTCGGCCATGTGACTCACGGTTTCGCCGTTGGCCAGGCGCAAGAAAACTTGGAGCTCGCGCTCAGACAACTGCTCATGCAAGGGCCGGTCTTCGCCGTTCATCAGGCCGTCGGCCAAACGCTCGGCGATGCCGGCGGTGATGTAACGCCTGCCGCGAAACACGGTACGTATGGCCTTGACGATCTCTTCCGGATCGCAGTCTTTGTTCAAGTAACCGCTCGCGCCTTGGCGAAGCAGTGTCGTCGCGTAGTGCTCCTCTGGAAAGCCGCTCAAGATCAACACTGGCAAATCGGGCGCACGCGCTTTGATGGCGGCCAGGGCATCCACACCACTTTGGTCGGGCATCGAAATATCGAGCACGATCACATCCACGTCGCCCTTGCGAACGATGTCCAGCGCTTCACGGCCAGTCGCAGCTTCGGCCACCACTTTGAAGTCGATTTGATCGGAGAAAAACTGCCGCAAGCCTGCTCTGACAATGGCGTGATCGTCAATGATGGCAATTCGAATCATGATCGGTAGCTCCTCAAGTTTTCTGCTACTCGCATGGTCGCACAAACATGCATAAATCGAGCCTAAAAACATGAATGCCTTGACGGTCATCAAGCGCAGTCCGTTGGTCTTTGCGGCGGCCTGCGTGGCGGCGGCGCTGATCGTGGTGGTGAGCGAAGAATCGTATTCACGCGCGGTAGAAACGCTGGACGATCTGGAAACTTTTGCAGTGGCGCGGACCAATTTGCGAGAGGTGCAGCTCGACATCCTGGACGCCGAAACGGGCCAACGCGGTTACCTGCTGACCGGGCGCTCTGCCTACCTTGTTCCCTACCAGCGGGCACTGTCCTCCATCGACGCGTCGTTCGGGCGTTTGGACGGCTATTACGGCACCGACACTGCACCCAAAAAACTCTTGGCACAAATGCGCTCAGAGGCGCAAACCCAGATCAAGGAGATGGCACAGACCATCGCGCTTCACGACGCTGGCCTGCGCGATGCCGCACTGAAGGTGGTGCTGGGCGATACGGGAAAGGCCCACATGGACGTCATTCGTGACATCAGCGCAGAACTTCTGGCCCTTGAGGCAAAGCGGATCACGGGTGTTCGCGCCAACCTGTACGACAACCTCATGCTCAGCCGCTTGGGCTTGGCGGCATTGAGTGCCATGAGCCTGTTGGCCTTGTTTTTGTTCTTGCGCCAAAACTTTGTGCTGAAACAACAGCAGCTTGAGCTCAAGCGCATAGTGCAGGTCGAACGCGACCAGCTGGGCGTGTTGGTGGAACAAAGAACCGCAGAGTTAACCGAGTTGGCGCAACATTTGCAAACCGCGCGCGAGGACGAGCGCGCACGCTTGGCCCGCAACCTGCACGATGAATTGGGTGCCTTGTTGACCGCCGCCAAGCTGGATGCCGCGCGCATCCGACGGCGCTTGGTGAGCGCTCCGCCAGAAACCATCGAAAGACTCGACCACCTGGTGCTCACGCTGGACGCCAGCGTGGCCCTGGGGCGCGACATCATTGAGGACTTGCGCCCTTCTTCGCTCAGTAATTTGGGTTTGGTCACCACCTTGGAAATTTTGGCCGGTGAGTTTGCACAGCGCTCCGGCGTGCAGGTGGTGTGCGAGGTCGTACCGGTTGACTTGAGCCCTTCAGCCGAGTTGGTGGTCTACCGCATGGTGCAAGAAGCCATGACCAACATCAGCAAGTACGCACAGGCCAAACGGGTGTGGATCAGCATGGACTCGGCGAACGGTGTTGCGCGCGTTAACGTCACCGATGACGGCCAGGGCTTTGATGTGACCACGGGCTCGCGTTCGGCCTACGGCTTGGTGGGAATGCACTACCGGGTAGCGGCCGAACACGGCAGCTTGAGCGTGGTGTCGAAACCGGGAGAAGGCACGCGCTTGAGCTTGACCTTGCCGCTGGCCGCATCGCCTTCGTCGCGTCGGCCCCGTCCTACATCGCTATAGGCGCTGCCCCACGTCGCCTCGCGACCTGCGCCTAATGAAGTTCGGCGCATCGAGCTTGAAACTTCTTGTTCTGTGGCACTTCTGCACAACTCAAGCGTCCTACGTTTCAGTTCGACAGAGGCGCGCCGCTTACTTAACCCCGGAGATTGCCATGCTTCATTACGCTGTTGTATTTTTTGTGATTGCGCTCATTGCCGCGCTCTTCGGCTTCGGCGGGATCGCCGCCAGTGCCGTTGGCATTGCAAAAATCTTGTTCGTCGTTTTTGCCATCCTGGCCGTGGCAAGCTTTCTGTTCGGCATCATCAAAAAATAGCTTGACGCCGCGTCAACAGACTGGCTTTTTTCCCCTCTTCTCCACACGTAATTTTCACTCCACCAAGGAATCATCATGATCTCTAAAGACCTGTCCCAAGCCAGCAATCACATGGCCGACCAAGCATCACGCACAGCCGACCACGCGATTGACACCACACGCAACACCATCAATCAAAAAATGGACGGCGTGGCCGACACCATGAGGAGTCTGCACGAGCAAACTGCGCCTTTGCTGGACCGCGCCAGTGAAGTGGCAAAGCGCGGCGTGAACGCCGCACGCGAGACTTCAAATGAGCTGATGAGCAAAGCAAATCACGCATCTGACACTACCGTGAGTTACATCAAAGACGAGCCCGTCAAAGCCATGTTGATTGCAGCCGCCACGGGTGCTGCATTGATGGCACTGGTCAGCGTGATGTCGCGCGGCAGCAACCGCAACTAAAGCGTTCAACCAAGCACACCGCGGGCCGTAGCAGTACCACCATGCATCCCATGCTTCACCTCATCGCCAGCAGGCCCTCGCTGGTAGCGCACCACGCAGGCGCTTACGCCGAGTTGGTCAACGCTGAAGTTCAGGCGTTCATCGAATCGGGCAAGCGACGCGCCTTGTTAATGTTCACTGCAATTTTCAGCGTTGGCGTGTCAGCGGTGCTGGCGGGCGTGGCACTGATGTTGTGGGGCGTGCTGCCTGGAGCCAACATGCAAGCGCCTTGGGCCTTGGTGGCAGTGCCTGTGTTGCCCGCGTTGGTGGGCTTGGTTTGCCTCTTCTCTGCACGAAGTTCAAGTGCGACCACAGGCTTCGACAATTTAAGAGCCCAAGTCCAAGCCGACATGGCGCTGCTCACAGAAGCAGGTGTGGCATGAGCTCGGTTTTGAGTTCGAACAACGCCCTCAACACACCCACGGCCCACACGCCTGCTGATCCGCCTGACTCAGTGGCAAGCGCCATCGAACGGCTGGCCTCGTCACGTCAGCAATTGCAAGTTGCGCTGGCGCAAACGGTGGAGTCCCGTCGGCCGCGAGCCCCTGCGGTGGGCCACACCGCACCAGCATGGCTAATTGAGCTCAAGGCCGTGCCGGGTGTGGGCATCCTCGTTCAAGCGCTCAGCGGCTGGTGGGCGAAGTACCCGTTGAACGCCGCCGGTGTGATGGCATTCGACGCGGCCAACGCACTCGCAAAGCCATTGGCCGCGCGCCACCCAGTGCCCTTGATATTGGGCGCAGTCTTGGTCGGCGGCTTGCTGGTCCGGAGTCGGCCTTGGCGCTGGATCCTGAAGCCCGCGCTGCTTGCAGGCCTGATGGCGCAAGTGTCGGCCAAGCTCGTGGCACAGGTGCCATTGCAGTCTTGGATGTCGCTGCTTACGGCCTTTGCTCAGGGCAGAGCACAAGCGCCCGTTTCGTCGGAATCCAGCTCGGCCCGGACCAAGGGGCCCTGACAGGGAAGAAAGCTGTAAAACCGTCGCGCAACCGGCGCGAACTTACACTTGAGCGCAGAAATCAAATGCGCGCAAACCTTCCCGACATCACCGAATGGCTCAATGACTTGACTCCGCTGGAAGCGGAGACGGTTTCCGAGACGCCCGCACACATCGCCAGCGATTTGTTTGTCTGGCTGTACGCCGAGTTGCACCGGGTGGCGCGCAACCACATGCACCGCGAAAACGCGGGCCACACCTTGAGCGCCACAGCACTCACTCACGAGGCCTGGTTTCAGATGAGTGCGCAAACCCGCACCCAATGGCAAAGCCGATCCCATTTTTTGGCTGTCGCATCCACCGCCATGCGGCGCATTTTGGTGAAGCATGCACTGGCCAAACGCGCCGACAAGCGCCATGCGGTTCGGGTTTCCCTGACCGCAGCTGAGCACTTGGCTGTCAACCCGCTAGGCGATGACGTGTTGGCGGTCCACGGGGCACTTCAGGCGTTCGAACGCATCGACCTGCGCGCTGCACAAGTGGTGGAGCTGAAGTTTTTTGGCGGCATGGAAAACACCGAGGTGGCCGAAGCACTGGGCATTTCAGTGGCCACTGTCAAACGCGATTGGGGTTTGGCGCGGGCATGGTTGCTGCGCGAGTTGGCCAATACATGACCACGGTTCCCACCACTTCCGCTACCGGCGAGCCCGATTGGGCAGAAATCAAGCGCCTGTACGACGCCGTAATCGAGCTGCCGCCCTCGGCTCGCGACGGTGCGGTTGCCGCAGCAGCCGTCACCGATTCGGTTCGCACTGAAGTGCGCTCCTTGCTGGTTCACGACCCCGACGGCACAGCCTTTGGCGCGGGTGGATTCCTGAGCAAGCCCGCCGCTGCGCAGTTCACATCAGCCATCGGCAACTCCAACGAAAGCGCAACAAACCGCGATCCGCAGCAGCGCACCGGCGAGCGCTTCGGCGCTTGGCAAATTGTCGCGTCGCTGGGCACCGGCGGCATGGGCGATGTGTTCGAGGCCGAGCGCGCCGACGGCAGCTACCGCGGCCGAGCGGCCATCAAAGTCATCAAGCGCGGCATGGACAGTGCGGCCGTCCTGCAACGCTTTTCGCAAGAACGCCAAGCCTTGGCCCGGCTCAGCCACCCCCACATCGCCACGCTGCTGGACGCAGGCGTCAGCGCCGACGGCTTGCCTTACTTTGTGATGGAGCTGGTGGCCGGTGTGCCGATTGATGAGGCCGTGCGCGGCCTGAGCGTCGAGCAGCGCCTGAGCTTGTTTTTGCAGCTCACAGACGCAGTGGCCCACGCCCACCGCAATCTGTTGGTGCACCGCGATTTGAAGCCTGGCAATGTGTTGGTGACGGCAGCAGGCGAGGTGAAGCTGCTCGACTTCGGCATCGCCAAAGCGCTGGACCCGGTGGACGCGAACGGCACGAGTTTGAACAACACCACGGCGCTTGGCACGCCGCGCCCTTTCACCCCCAACTACGCCAGCCCCGAACAAGTGCGCGGCGAGCCGGTCAGCACCTTGACCGACATTTATTCGCTGGGTGTGTTGCTGTACCAGCTGCTTACCGGCGTGCGGCCCACCGGCCGTGCGGCCACCACGCCAGCCGACGCGGCGCGCAGCGTGTTGGAGGAACAACCCACACGGCCCAGCAGCCTCAGCGCCGACCTGACGGCCGATCCGCACTGGATGCAAACGCGCAAAAAACTGGCCGGTGACCTGGACAATATTTTGTTGAAGGCATTGGAAAAATCCACCGAGCGCCGCTACGCCAGCGTCGATGCGTTTGCGGCGGATGTGCGTAGTTTTCTGAGTGGTCATCCGGTCAGTGCGCGCGCGCCCAAAGCCACTTACCTGCTGGCCAAATTTGTGTCGCGCAACAAAGCTTCAGTGGCGTTGGCGGGCCTTGCGTTCACGGCGGCGCTGATTGGTTTTGCCGCCACCGCGTGGCAGGGCCGCGAAGCCCGCATGGCCCGCGACGAAGCGCAGTCGCGCTTGGCCGACATACGCAGCATCACGCGCGATTTGGTGTTCCGTTTTGGCGACTCCATCGGCTATTTGCCGGGCGGCATGAAGGTCAAAGAAGAGCTGCTGCAAAGCGTTTTGAGCAGCCTGGACCGCTTGGTCAACAACAGCAAAGGCGCGGGTCGTGACCCCGCGCTGCTGGCCGATGTGGCCAACACCTATGCGCGTTTGGCGCAGTTGCAAGGCAGCGATCAGAGCCTGTCTTTGGACAAGCCCGACGCCGCCAAAACCAACGCGGACAAGTCGATCGCACTGGCGACCGAATTGCTGCCCAGCCGCCGCGAAGACTGGCGCCTTGCGTGGTGGGCAGCGCAGGCATACCAAGTGCGCGCAAATGAGTTCCGCGCAGAAGGCAAGTTTGAAGCAGCGCTGCAAGAATTACCACCCGCGTTGGCACTGTTGGACTTGGTCGATCTGTCCAACGCCGAACCTTTGGGCCGCGCTGACGTGGCCGCGGAGCAGGCCACGCTGCTATTGCTGCAAGGCCAGCTGCAAAATTCCATGGCCGTGAAAAACGGCGCTTCATCCGAAGCTGCGCTTGCGTCCCTCAATGCGGCTGAAGCCATGTTCCGCAGGTTCATGGGTAACACCGGGTTGCTGAATCAGCTCGACGCGGAGGCGCGCCCTGAAGAGCCGAAATCGTATTCGCACGTGCGCCAGTTGACCGCAGTCACGCTGGGCGAGCGTTCGCGCATTCATTCGAGACTGGACGTCTTGGACCTTGCTTTGAAAGAGGAAGAAGACGCCGTGGCCTTGTTGCAGGACGCCATCGCACACGACCCGCAAACGGTGTTGTGGAAAGACGGCTTGGCCACAGAGGCCAACAACCTCGCTGTGGTGCGCTTGAAACTTGGTGACGGCGCAGGCGGATTGAGTGCTGCGACCCTCAGCCGAAATGCGGCGCTGGAGCTGATCAAATCCGAGGGCCCCGACAGCAAGTGGGCCAAGCAATTGCCGCGCTTGGGCCCTCAATACGGGCGCGCGCTGGCGGCGGTCGGGCGTTATGCAGAAGCGCTGGCGGTGTTTGATGAAACCCTGATCTTTTTCAACGCGCAGGCCAACAAAGCTGCACCATACGCCATCGGCAACACGGCGCGTCGTTCGGCGGCGTGGCTGCAAACGCAGCGCGCCCTGGCGCTGGCCGCGTTGGGTCGAAATGAACAAGCCCTGGTTGCCGCCGAGGCGGCAAGCGCGCTGCTGAACGGCCTGTCGACCGTCATGCCGCCTTCGCGCGACGCGATGCTGAACCACGCCGAAGCGCTGCTACTGCTGGGCCGCTTGAAGCCGCTTGATGCAGTCGCGCTTCGCGCCTTGGCGCGCGAGCGGCTGCTGGCTGCCAATGCCATCACGCCGTTGGCAGGCGTGAATGCGGCAATGCTGCAAAGCCTTAACTGAGTTGACGGTCGGCAAGAAATATTGCACCTCGCAAAAGTCGCCCTGTGGAAGCGAGGGCAAGGCTCAGGAAAGTCACTCGCGCGCAGCCTGCGCCTCAGCCAATCAGCTGTGAGCTTCGGGCGTGCAGCGGCACCGCGTAGGCGGTGCGCCGGTTGCCTCTTGGTCTTGTACTGATCGATGAAGGCCGGCAGTTCATCACTTCATGAGGTTGACTGGCGCCGCCTACAGGTCTTCAGTCGCACGCGGCTGGCAGTGCTTCACCCTTCGACCTGGTCTTGGCTCATCGATTACCAACAAGGGCTTCATGAACCTGCAGCAACTTTTCCTCAGCCTGCCCAGCGACGTCACCCGCGCGTTGGTGGTGCCCTTCAGATGGCGCTGCTTGATGTGGACGATTACCTCAGCGCCATCGCGCAACTCGCGCCGATTGCGCTGAGCGCCAACATCGGCAAGCACATGCTGGACGAGCTGCAGTCAAAGCAAGATGTGCTGATCAAAGCCTTGAGCTTGGAGCTGGACGCACGCACGCAAAGCTGGGGGTGTGCACATCATCAACTTTGAAATTCGCACCGTCGACCTTGACCAGAGCATGATTCGGGCAACGGCCCAGGAGGCTGAAGCTGAGCGGGGCGCGCGGGCCCGCGTGATCACGGCCAGCGGCGAGTTCGAGGCGGCTGCAAAACTTGCGCAAGCGACCGACATCCTGTCTAAAAATCCCGCTGCGCTGACGTTACGCACGCCGGCCACGTTGAAGGAAATCGGTGCAGAGCAAAACACCACCATTATTTTCCCGGTGGCTCAAGAAAACCTGATGGCGCCGTCGCTCTCTGGCGCTGCGATGGCCTTATGCCTTGTCGCACCAGGACGCGCCGGCGACGGCGACCGCGGCGCAGCGAGCCGTTCGCGCTGCAGCGTCCGACGCCTCTTGAGAAAATAGGCTCCGGCGCAACCGGTTGCTGACTGCGAATGCCATTGCGTCCTGGGCTGGAGTGAACGCGGCCCTGCTTCAAAACGCAAACTGAGCCCCAGCGAAAAGAATTTCACCGCCCTTGAGCCTTTTGGCAGCGGCGCGGGACGTAAGCCTTGGACAACCACTTGCATGCAGCTTGCATGCGCCTTCCAAGGATTTCACCGTGAAAACTTTTTCCCTGACCTCCATCGATTTCATTGCGCACCGCGCGAAGCTTGCACCACTGTTCACGGCCTTGTTCACCGCGAGCTTGATGACGGCTTGCGGCGGTGGTGACGACACCGTGCCTGCGGCCACCGGTGTGGCACCGGTTCCTGTGGCACCAGCTCCAGTTGCACCCGCACCTGTTGTTCCGGTTGCACCCGCCCCCGTAACCCCAGCCGCGTTCACGCTCAGCGGCACCGCCGCCACCGGTGCGGCCATTGCCGGTGGCTCCGTCACCGCCAATTGCACCGTCGGCACGGCCAGCGCCACCTCGGCCGCTGACGGCAGCTTTACGCTCACCTTGGACAAAGGCCAAGTCGCACCGTGCCTGTTG
>JANPNT010000503.1:0-3266 GCA_031427655.1 Burkholderiales bacterium | reverse complement strand
GAGCCCGCTTGCGGCTCGCTCAAGCACATCGTGCCCGCAAAGCGGCCTGAAAAAATTCTGCTGCGCAAACACTTTTTTTTGCAGCGCCGAGCCGTGCGCCATCAGCAAATTGGCGCTGCCGCTGGTAAGCATGCTGCCGCCGCCCAGCGCAATCGCCGCCTTGGAGAAAAAGCTGTTCGCGGCCATCTC
Source organism: Burkholderiales bacterium (assembly GCA_031427655.1). Lineage (GTDB taxonomy): Bacteria > Pseudomonadota > Gammaproteobacteria > Burkholderiales > Burkholderiaceae_C > JANYJJ01. The sequence continues at coordinate 3,077 of JANPNT010000503.1, read as the reverse complement.
CATCACGCAAGGCAACTGCATGCCGCCGATCTCATAGTCTTGCGCCGCGGCCATCATCCCGGACTCGACGTAGGCATCGGCCGCAGCCTTGCTCGGCGCAGGCAAATGCACTTTCTCGCCGTCGAACCAGGGCTCTTCCGTGTCGCCCAAACGATTGAACGGCGCAAATTTTTCACGCGCAATTTTTTCGCAGGTGTCGAGCACGGAATCAAACGTCTCGCGTGAGTGATCGGCAAAGCGCGTGCGCGTTTGCAGCGACTCGACCTGGAGCCATTCATAAAGCAAAAAGTCAGCGGTTTTTCGGTAGCTCATTTCAGTGTGCGATTTAAAAAAATCAAAGAACCTCAAACACACCCGCAGCACCCATGCCGCCGCCGATGCACATGGTCACGCACACCAGCTTGGCACCACGGCGTTTGCCTTCGATCAGCGCGTGGCCGGTGAGGCGTTGGCCGCTCACGCCGTAAGGGTGCCCCACCGCAATGGCACCGCCGTTCACGTTAAGTTTTTCCATCGGGATGCCCAGCGTGTCAGCGCAATAAAGCACTTGCACGGCGAAGGCTTCGTTCAGTTCCCACAAGTCGATGTCAGACACTTTCAGGCCCAGGCGCTTGAGCACTTTGGGAACTGCGAAGACAGGGCCGATGCCCATTTCATCGGGCTCGCAACCGGCCACGGCAAAACCCAAAAAGCGACCGAGCGGCTTGAGGCCTTTTTTCTCTGCCAGGGTTTCGTTCATCCACACGCAGGCACCGCCGCCGTCGCTGAACTGGCTGGCGTTGCCGGCCGACACCAGCCCGCCCGGGAACACCGATTTGATGCCCGCCACCGCTTCGTAGGTCGTGCCTTTGCGCAGGCCTTCGTCGGCGCTGATGGTGACTTCTTTGGTGCGCAAACCCGTCACCGGATCGGCCACGCCCGTGGTCACGGTGCAGCTCACCATTTCAGCGGCGAACAAACCTGCCTCTTGCGCGGCGCAGGCCTTTTGTTGGCTGGCCGCGCCGTAGTGGTCCATGCGCTCTTTGTCCACCTTGTAGCGCTTGCCGACTTGCTCGGCGGTTTGCAGCATGTTCCAGTAAATCTCGGGCTTGTGTTCCTGCAGCCAAGGGTCGGCACCCATGTGGCGGTTGGCTTCGTTTTGCACGCAGGAAATGCTTTCGACGCCGCCGCCGATGTAGATGTCACCCTCGCCCGCAATGATGCGTTGCGCGGCCATGGCAATGGTTTGCAAACCGCTGGAGCAAAAGCGGTTCACCGTCATGCCGCCGGTGGTGACGGGCAAGCCGGCGCGCAGCGCAATTTGGCGCGCGATGTTGCCGCCGGTGGCACCTTCCGGCGTGGCGCAGCCCATGATGACGTCGTCTACTTCGGCGGCTTCAATGCCCGCGCGTTCGACGGCGGCCTTGACAGCAAAGCCGCCCAAGCTGGCACCGTGGGTCATGTTGAAAGCGCCCTTCCAGCTTTTGGCCAAAGGGGTGCGGGCGGTGGAAACGATCACGGCGCGAGTCATGGGGGTGCTCCTGAAAATTAGACGGTGTGAGATGTTGAGCTGACTTTGTCAGCGCTCTTGTCTGTGGTCTTGTCGGCTGTCTTGTCAGTCATGGCGGTCGAAGATTTATAGATGCTACTTTTGGGCTGCGCAAACACGCGCCGCACCATGGGTTCGAACTCGCTCATGGGCAAGGTTTCGGCCTTGGCATCGAAGGCAGGGTTGTCAAACAAATCGCAAAACTCTGCGGTGCGGTCAAAGTGCGCATGACCGGCAAATTGGTCGCGCATGTCGCGGTTCAAACCGATGTGATGGAAGAAGTAGTAGCCTTGAAAAATGCCGTGGTTTTGCACCATCCACAAATTGGCGTCGCTCACAAACGGCTTAAGGATGGCGGCGGCGATGTCGAAGTGGTTGTAGGTGCCCAAAGTGTCGCCGATGTCGTGGAACAGGGCGCATACCACGTACTCTTCATCGCGCCCTGCCATCAAAGCCTTGGTGGCGGTTTGCAGCGAGTGGGTGTAGCGGTCCACCGGGAAGCCGCCGTAGTCGCCTTCCAGCACCTTCAAATGCGCCATCAGGCGATCGGGCAATTGGCGTGCAAACGGCAGGAATTCACCGCCGATTTTTTGCCAATCGGCCTGCGTGCTGTCTTGCATGCGGGTGAAGGTGGCGCGGTCATTCATGGCGTGGCTCCTCAATTGAAACCATTCAACTTAAAAGCGTCAGCTGAAGGTCTTACCTTCGGCCACCAATTTACCGAGCAGCGGCGCGGGCACCCAGAACGACGCGTCGTCCAGCGGGTTGGCCGCAAAGCGCTTCATGGTCGCGGCCACATTGAACAGGCCCACGGTGTCGGCGTAGCACATTGGCCCACCTCGGTGCAGCGGGAAGCCGTAGCCGGTCAGGTAGACCATGTCGATGTCGCTGGCCTTCGACGCAATGCCTTCTTCGACGATCTTGGCACCCTCATTCACCAGCGAGTACACCAAGCGATGCACGATTTCGTCGTCGGAAATCTTGCGTGCTTTCACGCCCAACGTTGCTCGGTGCTTCTCGATCATCTCGACCACACCAGCGCTTGGAATGGCATCGCGTTTGCCGACCACGTAGTCATACCAACCGGCACCGGTCTTTTGGCCGTAGCGACCCATCTCACACAACAAATCTGCCGTCTTGCTATAACGCATGCCGGGCTTTTCCGTGTAGCGGCGCTTGCGGATCGCCCAGCCGATGTCGTTGCCCGCGAGGTCGCCCATGCGAAACGGGCCCATGGCAAAACCAAATTTCTCCAGGGCTTTGTCGACTTGCTGCGGCGTGCAACCTTCTTCCAACAAGAATCCCGCTTGGCGCGAGTACTGCTCGATCATGCGGTTGCCGATGAAGCCGTCGCAAACGCCGGACACGACGCAGGTCTTCTTGATTTTTTTGCCAATTTGCATGACGGTGGCCAGCACGTCTTTCGAAGTTTTGGCACCGCGCACCACCTCCAACAGCTTCATCACATTGGCCGGGCTGAAAAAGTGCATGCCGATCACATCTTCGGGCCGCTTGGTAAACGCAGCGATCGCATTCACATCAAGGGTGG
>JANPNT010000502.1:0-3474 GCA_031427655.1 Burkholderiales bacterium | reverse complement strand
TGAGATAACGCAGCACAAATGACAAGCCCCGGAGAACCGGGGCTTGTCATTAGCGCGCGGCGAAGAAGATCAGAGCGCGTTGATGCTCACCGTAGAGCGGTTGCGCGGGCCCTTTACCGAGAAGGCCACCACGCCGTCGATCAGAGCAAACAGCGTGTGATCCTTGCCCATGCCAACATTGGTGCCGGGATGGAATTTGGTGCCACGCTGGCGCACGATGATGGAGCCAGCGGGGATCGTTTGACCGCCAAACGTTTTCACGCCGAGCATCTTGGGTTGGGAGTCGCGGCCGTTCCGCGTGGAACCGCCGCCTTTTTTCTGTGCCATATCAAGAGCTCCATATTTCTTCACACCACCGACGAGAGCGTCGGTGAGGGTTTTGAATTCAACCATTTTGCCGTCGCGCAGCAAAGCAGCTTGCTCGGGCCAGCTGTCGGCGTTGGCCAAGCCGAATCGGCCGCCTGACGCTTTCAACATCGCCATCATGTCGGCTGGCTGAGCCTCGGCCAACTTGGCAAATGTGGTGATGCCGTTTTCAGCCAGCACTTGAGCGATCTTCTGGCCTATGCCCTCGATCAACTCAAGGTTGTCTTTGCCAGCTTTTTGTGGGGCCTTGGCGGCAGCTGCAGCCAGCACGGCCTTGGTCGACACACCAGAAGCGCTAACGATCTCGCCGACAAACACTTCGGTGTAATTTTGGCGATGGCCTTGGCGTTTTTGATAGTGCTTTCGACGGCGCATTTTAAAAATGCGCACTTTGTCGTGACGGCCGTGCGAGAGCACAGTGGCCAGCACAGAAGCGCCGACCACAATTGGCGTACCGACGGTGAGTTCCGCACCGGCACCCACAGCCAATACTTGGTCGATCGTGATGACTTGTCCGACTTCGGCGTCCAACTGTTCTATTTTGAGCTTGTCACCCGTGACGACTTTGTATTGCTTGCCACCGGTTTTAATGACCGCGTACATGTTTCTGGCCTTTCGTGCGTCGATCTCTGCCCCATTCGCAATTACGAAGCGCGCAGCAGATCTTTCGATGAACTTAAAAAATTTTTGAGTGGGTGCCCGCGGTGTCGAAGCTACAAACTAGTTTTTTGCAACTGAAATGACCAGTTGGGCCCGCCCTTCTTTGGCTTGCGGTTTGTGTGTTGAGGCACAACTCCACCAGCTCCTGCGTTTTGCACAGAGCCTTCAAATATATCATGCACCCGTATGGACGGCCATGTCGCCCACGGCAACGCATCACAGCGCCACGCGTCTCGGCTGCGGTGCAGCACGGCACTTCTTATACTCATTGCTTTTAGCAAAAGCCTTCTGTGACTGCCGCATTCACCGCCCCGCCCACCTCTTCGGCCCTTACCGTCTCGCTGATGGCAGCCGACATGCGCGAGGTAGACGGCGTCATTCAGCGGCGTTTGGCTTCAGAAGTTGCGCTGATCGATCAAATCTCGCACTACATCATTGGCGCGGGCGGAAAACGTATTCGGCCGCTGCTGGTTCTGCTGTTCTCCAGCGCCTTGGGCTTCAAGGGACGCGAACGTTTTGAGTTGGCCGCCACAGTGGAGTTCATCCACACCGCCACCTTGTTGCACGACGACGTGGTCGATGAGTCAGGCTTGCGCCGAGGCCGCGAGACGGCCAATGCCTTGTTCGGCAATGCGGCCAGCGTGTTGGTGGGCGATTTTGTTTATTCACGCGCCTTCCAAATGATGGTGTCGCTGAACCGCATGCGCGTGCTCGAAGTTCTGGCCGACGCCACCAACGTGATCGCTGAAGGCGAGGTTTTGCAGTTGATGAACATGCACGACCCCGACCTTGCGGTGGAAGATAACATGCGCGTGATCCGCTTCAAGACCGCCAAGTTGTTTGAAGCCAGCGCGCGATTGGGCGCAGTGCTGGCCGAGAGTGAATCCGCCGTCGAAGAAGCCTGCGCCGATTACGGGCGCTCATTGGGCACGGCCTTCCAGTTGGTTGACGACTTGCTCGACTACGAAGGCTCGTCCACCGAGATGGGCAAGAACGTGGGCGACGACTTGCGCGAAGGCAAACCGACGCTGCCGCTGTTGTTGGCGATGGAGCGTGGCACGTCAGCCGAGCGAGATTTGATCCGTCACGCCATTGAGCACGGCGAAGTGGCGCGCTTGGCAGAAATTGTCGAGATCGTCAGGCGCACCGGTGCGATTGGGGCCACGCGCGATGCAGCTCGCTTGGAAGCCTCCAAGGCGCGCGCCAGCTTGAACCTGCTGGCACCTTCGCCCTACCGCGACGCGCTGATGGAGTTGTGCGTACGCTCAATTGACAGGTCGTCTTAGTCGCCGCCTGACACGAGGTCTAGTTCACAGATAACCCAAATTGTTGGCATTTCGTGTGTCTTCTTTGGTTTACGTGCCATGGTTGATCGATGATCATCTTTTCTTTCGTGACCCGGGAGGCGTGTTCAACATGATTTGTACTTGGCCTCCCGCTAGGTCGGATGTTTGCGAGCCCTCTAACCCATGATCGACACCCTGTCCGATGCACCGCAATTTGCGCTGTCTGGCGTGGCGCGCGTGCTCGTGCACGCTGGGCGCTTGTCTGCCAAAGCGGCTGAAGACCTGGTCAAAAGCGCCAAGGAAAGAAAGTCGAGCTTCATCGCATCGGTGATTTCCGCCGCGGCGGTATCGCCCACCGATTTGGCGCACACCCTTTCTACAGCTTTGGCTTTGCCTTTGCTCGATCTCAACGCCATCGATCCCCAGCGCTTGCCGCACAACTTGGTCGACACCAAGTTAGCGTTGCAGTACCAAATCATTGTGTTGGGCAAGCGTGGCAATCGCCTGTTCATCGGCGGGGCTGACCCAACCGATCAAGAAGCGGTTGAGCGCATCAAGTTCGCCACCCAACTTACGCCGGAATGGGTGATTGTTGAGCATGACAAGCTGTCCAGAATTCTGGAGAAGGCCAGCGCTAGCGCCGGTGAAACCCTGGAGTCCCTGGGCGGCAGTGGCGACTTCGAATTCGACATCACGGAGGACGTGTCAGCACGCGAAGAAGCCGCTGAGAGCGTCTCGGATGTGGAAGACGCGCCCGTGGTGCGCTTCTTGCAAAAAATGCTGATCGACGCGATCAATGCGCGTGCCTCGGACCTGCACTTCGAGCCCTACGAATACCACTACCGCGTGCGCTTTCGGGTCGACGGCGAGCTGCGCGAAATCACCCAACCGCCGATTGCCATCAAGGAAAAGCTGGCCTCCCGCATCAAGGTGATTTCACGGCTCGACATCGCCGAGCGCCGCGTGCCGCAGGACGGCCGCATGAAGTTGAAATTTGGCAGCAAGGCCATCGACTTTCGCGTCAGCACCTTGCCCACTTTGTTCGGCGAAAAGATCGTCATTCGTATCCTCGACCCCTCCAGCGCCAAGCTCGGAATCGAAGCCCTTGGCTACGAAAAGATCGAGCGCGAACGGCTGTTGAAATGCATTTATCGCCCCTACG
>JANPNT010000501.1:0-2501 GCA_031427655.1 Burkholderiales bacterium | reverse complement strand
AACGCGGGGACGATGAGGCCCGGCGACGTGTATGCGCTGAATGACCCGTATCACGGGGGAACGCATTTGCCTGATGTGACGGTGGTGACACCCGTGTACATGAATCTGGCGGGTGTGGCCCCCTCATCCGAAGGCGACGTAGAGGCCCTTTCAGGACTTGGGGGAGGGAGCCAAGAAGTGGGAATGAACACGCCATTGTTCTACGTCGGCTCGCGCGGCCACCACGCCGACATCGGCGGCATCACGCCCGGTTCCATGCCGCCGTTTTCCACCCGCATCGAAGAAGAGGGCGTGCAAATCGACAACTTCAAGTTGATCGACGGCGGCGTGTTGCAAGAAGAAAAAATGTTGGCCTTGCTGCGCAGCGGCGCTCACCCCTCGCGCAACCCGGCGCAAAACATGGGCGACCTCAAGGCCCAAATTGCCGCCAACGAAAAAGGCGTGCAAGAGCTGCGCAAGATGGTCGAGCAGTTCGGCTTGCCAGTCGTGCAGGCCTATATGGGCCATGTGCAAGACAACGCCGAAGAGTCAGTGCGGCGCGTTATCACGCAGCTCAAAGACGGCGCGTTCAGCTTGCCGCTGGACAACGGCGCGCACATAGATGTGGCGATCCGCGTGAACGCCAAGGAGCGCAGCGCCGAGATCGATTTCACCGGCACTTCTGCGCAACTCACCAACAACTTCAACGCGCCCACGGCCGTGTGCATGGCGGCCGTACTCTATGTCTTCCGAACGCTGGTGAATGACGACATTCCGCTGAACGCCGGTTGCTTGAAACCGCTGAAGGTCATCATTCCTGAAGGCTCGATGTTGAACCCGCACGCGCCCGCATCGGTCGTGGCGGGCAATGTGGAAACATCCACCTGCATCACCAACGCGCTGTACGGTGCGCTCGGTGCCATGGCCGCAGGCCAATGCACGATGAACAACTTCACCTTCGGCAATGCGCGCTATCAGTACTACGAAACCATCTCGGGCGGCAGCGGCGCAGGGCCTAGCTTCAACGGATGCAGCTTGGTGCAAACCCACATGACCAACTCGCGCCTGACCGACCCGGAGGTTTTGGAATTCCGCTTCCCGGTGCGCTTGGAAAGTTATTCGATTCGCAAAGGCTCGGGCGGCAAAGGCCACTTCGCAGGCGGTGACGGCGGGGTGCGTAGGGTGCGGGTTTTAGAGCCGATGACGGCGTCTATCTTGTCGAACGGGCGCACGGTGCCCGCGTTTGGCATGAGCGGCGGCGCGCCGGGTGCCTTGGGCAGGAACCGCGTTGAGCGGGCGGACGGCACGGTGGAAGCCTTGGGGCACATCGCCTCGGTGGAAATGAAAGCAGGCGATGTTTTCGTCATCGAAACCCCCGGCGGCGGAGGGTTTGGCGAGGCGGTGTGAGTACTTTGCTGGGGTTCAGAAAATTTCTTCGCCGATGGCGGTGCTACCTTGCAACTGCTGCAAGCCGTGCGCAAGCGCTACGACGTCAGCCTTCACGGCGTCGGCTTGGCGCTGGGTTCGGCAGTGGGCATAGACACTGAGCACCTGAAAAAATTGGCCCGATTGGTTGATCGCACCGACCCCATCCGCCTGTCCGATCACGCCTGCCTTGCGCGCGCCACCGTCACGCCACACGGCGACGTGCTGCACGCCAACGACCTGCTGCCCATCGCTTTCAACCCTGCCTCGCTCGACATCCTGTGCGCCAACGTGGCGCAAGTTCAAGACCGCTTGCAACGCAGCAGCTTGGTGGAAAACCTGTCGGCTTATGTGTCGTCCACAGACGATGCGATCCCCGAGCCCGACTTCCTCGCCGCGCTGTGCCAACGCACCGGCTGCGGCTTGCTGTTGGACGTGAACAACCTCATGGTGAACGCGTTGAACGCGAAGGCGGCCAACCCGCTGGCCCGCTGCCAAGCTTTCGTCGATGCATTGCCCCGGCACATCGTCGGCGAGATTCATTTGGCGGGCTATGTGCAAACGCCCGACATCGTGATTGACGACCACGGCAGCCGCGTTCGGCCCGACGTGTGGCGGCTCTACCAACATGCCTTGCAGCGCTTTGGCGCGGTGCTCACGCTCATCGAATGGGACACCGACATCCCGCCGCTGAGTGTGCTGTTGGACGAGGCCGCCATCGCATCGGGCCACTTGGCGCAGTGCTCATGAAGCATGTTGAAGCCGAGCGCCAAAGCGCCTTGCTGGCTGCGATTTTTGCCCGGAATGCCGTCGATCAGGTAGCAGGTTTTGGCAGCGCCAGCGTGCCCTTTGCCCGCAGACTGGGGGCCGACCGGGTTCACGCGCGCCTCGGCCGCGCACGCTCGCCAGCACTTTCGCAACTGTCCAAGCCATGTTGGGCAACGACAATTTCCAAGTCGTGTCGCATGGCCATTTACTGGAACACCCCCAGCGCGAAGGCGACCTCGGCGAATGGGGCGCTGGCCTGCCTGGCTTCATCGCCACGCAGGCCGATCTGCAAGCATCGCCTTACCTTGCAGACTGCGCCCGCCTGGACC
>JANPNT010000500.1:0-7516 GCA_031427655.1 Burkholderiales bacterium | reverse complement strand
TGAAGAGCGTGGCGGCTCGCCCATCATCGTGAAGCGCCAAGTGATCTTGACGGGCGAAAACTTGATTGACGCACAACCCGGCTTCGACAGTCAAACCCAAGAGCCCACCGTCAACCTCACGCTCGACGCCAAAGGCTCGCGCATCTTCAAAGACATCACGCGCGAAAACATCGGCAAGCGCATGGCCATCATCTTGTTTGAAAAAGGCAAGGGCGAGGTCGTCACAGCGCCGGTGATACGCAGCGAAATTGGCGGCGGCCGCGTGCAAATTTCCGGTCGCATGACCACCGCCGAGGCCAACGACACCTCGCTGCTGCTGCGCTCGGGCTCACTCGCCGCGCCCATGGAAATCATCGAAGAACGCACCATCGGTCCCAGCCTCGGTGCAGACAACATTGCCAAAGGCATGAACAGCGTGATCTACGGTTTCGTCGCCATCGCGGTGTTCATGTGCGCTTACTACATGCTGTTTGGCGTGTTCTCGACTTTGGCGCTGGCCTTCAACTTGTTGTTGCTGGTGGCAGTGTTGTCGATGTTGCAAGCCACTTTGACGCTGCCCGGTATCGCGGCGATTGCGCTGGCGCTGGGCATGGCGATTGACGCCAACGTGCTCATCAACGAACGCGTGCGTGAGGAGTTGCGCAACGGCGCGTCGCCGCAAACCGCCATCCACACGGGCTATGCAAAGGCCTTTGCCACCATCTTGGACTCCAACATCACCACCTTGATTGCCGGTGTGTCGCTGCTGGCGTTTGGCTCGGGCGCGGTGCGCGGCTTTGCCATCGTTCACGTGCTGGGAATTTTGACCTCCATGTTCTCTGCCGTGGTGTTCTCGCGCGGCTTGGTGAACCTTTGGTACGGCAGCCAGAAAAAACTCAAAGGCGTGTCGATCGGGCAGGTGTGGAAGCCCGATTCGATGGCGAGCACCGTACCCGGGACCGTACCCGCGACCGATGTGGTCAGCAAGACTTGATCTGCTGACGCTGCACGCTTTCTAGCGAACCCAGTTTCCAAGGACCTCAAATGGAATTTTTCCGCATCCAACGCGACATTCCTTTCATGCGCTACGCCGTGATCTTGAACGTGATTTCGGCGCTCACCTTTGCAGCAGCGGTGTTTTTCATCGCCACGCGCGGCCTGCACTTCTCGGTCGAATTCACCGGAGGCACGTTGGTGGAAGTGGCCTACCCGCAAGCGGCCGATCTCGGCAAAGTGCGCGAGACGGTTGACGCGATGAAGTTGGGCGAGATCCAGGTGCAAAACTTCGGCAGCTCACGCGACGTGCTGATCCGTCTGCCAGCACGCGGTGACGCCAAGCAAGCCGACGCGCTGAGTCAGCGTGTTTTCGACGCCTTGTGCCAAGCCCAAGGCGGCAAAGTAACGCGCAAAGAAATAGTCACCGACAAGGGCGAGGCCATCAGCAAACCGTCTTGTGCGGCCGCCGCGGGTGCTGCACCTGGTGCTGAATTGATGGAATTGAAGCGCAGCGAGTTTGTCGGCCCGTCGGTGGGCTCCGAATTGGCGCGTGACGGCGCTTTGGCGCTCGCCGTCACGGTGGTGGGCATCATGATTTACCTTGCCTTCCGGTTTGAGTGGAAGTTTTCGGTGGCCGGCATCGTGGCCAACTTGCACGACGTGATCATCATCGTCGGCTTTTTCGCCTTTTTTCAGTGGGAGTTTTCGCTCGCCGTGCTGGCGGCCATCCTGGCGGTGCTGGGCTACTCGGTGAACGAGTCGGTGGTGATCTTTGACCGCATCCGCGAATCGTTTCGTCGGTACCGGAAAATGAACACCCGCGAAGTGATTGACCATGCCATCACCAGCACCATGAGCCGCACGATGATTACGCACGGCAGCACCTTGATGATGGTGGTGTCGATGTTGATTTTCGGTGGCCCCACGCTGCACTACTTTGCAGTCGCGTTGACCATCGGTATTTTATTCGGCATTTACTCTTCAGTGTTCGTGGCGGCGGCCATCGCCATGTGGTTGGGCGTGAGGCGCGAAGACCTTGTCAAAGGCCTCAACAAAGAGCTTGATCCTGACGATCCGAACGCCGGTGCGGTGGTTTAACGTGGTGTAGAGTCATCTCAGATTCGTCTCTCGGCAGCACCCCAAACCCACACATGGCCAACCACGCGGACTCGACAGCACTGGCCGCACTCGCTCGGCGTTTCTACGTCGAAGGCTTGCTTAAAGGCTTGCCAAATGTGGTGCAAGCCATTGATGCCGCTGCTAGAAAACAACTCAGCCAAGGCGCAGCGCACGCGCTGACCATGCGCCGCCGCGATGCGGTGGAGACCCTCAGCAAGGCGTCGCCGTTTTGGTTGCAGGCGGCCACCGACATGCTGCGTGGTGCCTTGCTCACCGGGGTAATTTCAGCGTCGCGGCCGTCCGATTTGCCACCCCCCTCGGGTCGAAGCGCAGCCTCGGATACCGGACTGAGCTTGGTCGACAACGACACCATAGAAACCGAGATCCTCAGCTCACGTTTGGCCTTGGCCATGATGGACAGAGCGTCGTGGGAATTCACCGATCTGCGTTCGCGAATGACCACCCTGGAAGGTCGTGACGAGTTGGCCTCCAACGACGTGCTGCGCCCGCATGTGCTCGCCCGCATCGTCATTTCGGCGTGGCGCACCGCCGCTTTGGGGCAAGAAACCTGGCGCACGGTTCAGGCGTCTTTGCACGAAGAGTTTTCGCACTTTGCGGCCGAGGCTTATCACGAGACCAATCGTTGGCTGATGGCCGAAGGCGTGCTGCCCGAAATTGATTTGCGTCCTTTGATTCGACGCACGGCTGACGCCAGCTGGCGGCCCAGCCGTTTGGGCTCGGTGGTGCAAGCTGCGTCGTCAGCGGCATTCCGTGGTCCTCACGGCAGAGGCAACAGCACGGGCGGCAACAGAGACAACGACGTCAGCGAAGAGACTCGCATGATGACCCGCCCCGGTGCTTTGGCGCGCGGCTCCGACCACTCCGAAGCGGTGCTGGGTCGCCTGAACCGGTTGATCGGTAAACAACTGCCGAACTTTGCCAACACCTCGCAAGCGACACCCGCGTCACCGCAGCTGACGGCGGCGATTGCCAGCGCCCAGGAAAACATCAACCGGCGCTTGGGTGTGAACAACCGCAGTTCACAAAACGGCCACCAAGGCGGCGGCGAAGTCGTCAGCACGCCGGCCTTGCTTGAAGAGTTGGCCCAGCGCAAGCAGCAACTCAAGCAAGCCGCGAGCACGCCCAACGAACGCGCGACCATTGAAATTGTGGCGTTGCTGTTTCAAAGCATCTTGACCGAAGAGCGCATTCCGGCATCGATACGGGTTTGGTTCGCGCGCCTGCAAATGCCAGTGTTGCGTGTGGCGGTGGGCGAGCCTGATTTTTTCGCCACCATCGACCACCCGGCGCGCCGTTTGATCGACCGCATGGGCGGCTGTGTGATGGGCTTCGACTCCAAAACTCGCAAGGGCGGCGATGTGATTGAGGTCGAAATCAAGCGCATCGTTCAAGTGGTCGAGGCCTATCCCGACACCGGTCGGCGCGTTTTCCAAACGGTGATGGCGGAGTTTGACAAGTTCTTGGAACATTATTTCAAGAACGAAAACGAAGCTTCACGCAAGGGCGTGTCCCTGGCCCAGCAGGTCGAACAGCGCGAAACGCTGACCATCCAATACACCATTGAGCTGCGCAAAATGCTCAACGAGATGCCCGTGCAAGAAGGCATACGCGAGTTCCTGTTTCACGTCTGGGCCGACGTTTTGGCGATGACCGCAGTCGCCACTGTGGGCACGGGCACGCTCAGCGAAGAAACCAAAGCGATGAAGCGTGCGGCGACCGATTTGATCTGGTCGGCCAGCGCGAAAGTTTCGCGCGACGAGCGCTCTGAAGTCATACGCCGTTTGCCACCGCTGCTAAAAACACTGCGCGAAGGCATGAAGAGCGCGGGCATGTCCACCGCCAAACAAGACGAACACATTCAAAGCTTGAACAGCTCGTTGGCAGCAGCCTTCACCGCCAAATCGGCCGCCATTCCGGTTGAGCGCATGGAAGAGTTGATGGGCCGCTTGGAGACTTTGGAAGAACTTCTCCCCGACGCCGATGAAGTCGAAATCGATGAATCGATGGTGCTTGATTTGTCCGGACACGAAAGCTCAGAACTTGAAGTGGTGGGCGAGGGCGGCTCCATGCCCACACCGGCCATGCTGGCCTGGGCCACCGAGCTGCAAGTGGGCAGTTGGTTCATGCTGGACTTCAGAAGGCGCAACGAGCCGGTGCAATTGGCGTGGCAAGGTTTGCGCCGCCAACTGGCGCTGTTCGTGTCGCCTCAAGGGCGCGGCGTGTTGTTCCAAAAGCACCGCTTGGCGGCGTTTTTGCAGGCCGGTTTGATGGTGCCTGCCCAAGATGAAACTCTGACTGTGCGTGCCACGCGCAGTGCGATGGAAAAGCTGGATGTCGATCCGAATCGCTTGTTGAACTGACGCGCTTTGTGCTGAGGCTTTTTGCTGCGGCCACTGAGCGCAGTTTCGAGCCTCGCTTTCAGTGAATCAGGCGGTCTTCCTCGTCCACAAACAGCTCGTCCAAAATCAACGCGTCGGGCTCCTCGCCCAAACTCCAAAACACCATCAGGACAATGATCTTGAGGTCTTCCAAATCCAGCGGGTTGCCCGCAATGGCGTTGGCGCGGTCAATCACCATTTCGCGCATCGGCCCGGGCAGCACACCGGCCGACTCTAAGAAGCTGATAAAGCCGATAGACGCTTCACCCAAATGTTCTTGTTCGGTGGGCGAGTACACCCGCATGCTCAGTTCGCTTTGTTCGCCGACATACGACGTTGCAGCTTCGGCCAGGCCGTCCAACCACACCAGCGCGTCTTGAATTTCGTCGCTTTCAAACCCCACTGACGACAGCTTGCGCGCGAGCTGCGCGTGGTCGGGACAAGCGTCGGGCCGCCAATAGTTTTCGTACAAATAAACAAGCACATCAAACATCAATTCACTATACCGCAGGGGATGTTTCGCGCGCGCCGTGGCGACCGCTGGGTGAGAGCCTATTCAGGCCAGCGCGCAGCGCTGAAAAAGTTGACCCGGCAAGCGCTTCACGTGGCCTTCCAGCTCCAGCTCCAGCAGAGCGCCGTTCAGATCGGCGGCCGAGCGGCCCGTGCGTGCTGAAAGGGCATCCAAACTGACAGGGTCGTAGCCCAAGGCGTCGAGCAAAGGGCGGTCGGACGTCACGCTATCGTTCGACGGGGTCGCAGTTTTCGGGGCTGTGACTTGTCCAAATTCCTCCAGCACATCTTGCGCGCTGTCCACCAATTTGGCACCTTGCTTGATGAGCATGTGGCAGCCGCGCGAAAGGGGTGAGTGGATCGAACCAGGGATGGCCAGCACGTCGCGGCCTGCCTCCAGCGCTTGTTTGGCGGTGATGAGTGAGCCCGAGGGCAGCGCTGCTTCCACCACCAAAGTGGCGCGCGCCAGACCCGCAATGATGCGGTTGCGCAGCGGAAAGTTCGGTGGGAGCGGCGGCGTGCCCACGGGGTATTCGCTGAGCATCAAACCTTGCGCCGCAATGCGGTGGGCCAGCTTCAAATGGCGGCTCGGGTAGACCCGGTCCAGCCCGGTGCCGACCACGGCGATGGTGGAGGCTTGGCCTGGAGCGGCACCGCTCAAAGCGCCTTCGTGTGCGGCGCCGTCTATGCCCAACGCCAAGCCCGACACCACCGTCAAACCGGCGCGGCTGACTTGTTCGGCAAAGCTGCGTGCGGTGTCCAAACCTTGCGGCGTGGGGTTGCGGCTGCCGACGATGGCCAGCGAGCTTGAAAAGCGCTGTAGCAGATCCACGCTGCCCTGCGCATACAGCATCAGCGGCGGATCGGCGGTTTCCAACAGCGCGCTGGGAAACATCGCATCGCCGAGGGTGATGACGTGACGCGGCGCGGCGGCGTCGCTCGCGTTCAACCAGGCGGTGGTGGCCAGCAGCAACGCGTCGAGCTCGGCAACGGACTGGCGTAAGGTGGCAGCTTGCGTGGCTGTGACGACAGCACGAAGCGCATCGGGCGAAGCCTCGAACAGGGCTTGCGCGGTGCCGAAAGCCGCTAACAGCCGCCGTGCCGTGCGGCGCCCAATTTGCGGCGCCAGCAGCAGGCGCAACCAGGCCCTCAGTTCTTCGGGGGCCATCAAGCCGCGCTGGTCAATTCAACGACGCCGTGACGATCAAGGCTGTGTGAAACGATCGCCTGCTTTGACGGGGTCTTTGACGTTCAAGATGAGCGCATAAGACATGCGGTCAAACACCCGGAAAACGAACAGCAATCCGTGACGTTCGTCGGGCAGCGTGAGCGTGGGGCGTGTCGGGTCGGTTAGGTCTTTGACACGCTCGCCGGCAGTCCACAACGCAAGCACGTGGCCACGTTCCATCCCGTCGGTAGCCCCGCGGTTCAGGGCCACGATTTGGTTCTGACCAGCCGACAGGCCGTCGCCGTAGATGGAAACGATCTGGCCTCTCAGCTCGCCCGACGGCGCGTGCGGCGCGTAGTTGCTGAATTCGCGCGGCGGCACCGCTGAAAGGCGGTCGCCCACATTGGCCTCTTGTCGCATGCTGGTGATGAGGAAGGTCGAAGGCACGATCTCGGGCTTGCCGTCAGCAGCCACCCGCGACTCGCCGGGGCGCACAAAGTCGGCCGCGCCCACATAGGCCGCCTCGTAGCCGAGCACTTGCCCGGTGGCCGGATCTTTCAGCGCTTTGGCTTCTCGAAAAATGCGGAAGGAGCGGTCTTGACCGATGTCACCGCGCACGTAAGCCAGCTCGTTCTTCGACAACAACACGCGGCCTTCTTGCGTGGCGACGATGCGCGGCGCGGCGGCCAACTCGTTGCCCTGGAAAATGATGGCTTC
This sequence comes from Burkholderiales bacterium, assembly GCA_031427655.1. Classification (GTDB taxonomy): domain Bacteria; phylum Pseudomonadota; class Gammaproteobacteria; order Burkholderiales; family Burkholderiaceae_C; genus JANYJJ01. Next base: position 628 of record JANPNT010000500.1, on the reverse strand, counting down.
GTTCAGGAAGGGCTCAATCAGATTGAACGGTATCGACGAGATCGCCCCGAAGCCTGGCACTTCCACGCGCACGCGTGGCGACAGCTTTACCGTGCCGTCGCCCACTGGTTGGCCCATGCGCAGACGCGCGCGGCCGCCCGCCTTGTCGAGGTAAAGCAACTGGCCTGGATAGATGAGGTGCGGGTTGCGAATGTCTTGCAGGTTCATGCCCCAGAGCTCGGGCCAGCGCCATGGGCTTTTCAGGAACAGCTTGGAGATGTCCCACAGCGTGTCGCCGCGCTTGATGGTGTAAGTGTCGGGCGCGTTGGCCACCAACTCAGACAGCGGCACGCCTTCCTGAGCGGCCTTTTGGGCGGTGCTGCGTTGCTGCTCGGTGATGGGCAAATTGGTCGCCGCCAGTGCGGGCATCGACATCACCGACGCCGTCACCGTCAACGCGGCCATGGTCAATGCGGCAGCCGATTTGGATGTCGGCTCAAAGAAGAACGAAAATGGGATGCGACGCGTCATGAACTGTGGTCTCCGGTGGCCCGGCTTACGCGGGCCGCTTGGCTGTTCGCTAAGGTGTTGTGATGCAGAGCTCGGGCAAGAGTCCGCACTTCGGCGAAAATGTTCACTTCGAAATGTT
>JANPNT010000499.1:0-6632 GCA_031427655.1 Burkholderiales bacterium | reverse complement strand
GCCGCCACGCTCACCGTCACCTTCTTCCGAAAAAAACCAGGCCATGTGCTGCAACCCGGCAAGGCGCTGTGCGGCGAGTTGCTGGTGGCCGACATCGGCACCCCCGAATCGGTGTGGGATCACCTCACCCCACAGTGCTTCGAGAACGACCCTTGCCTGTGGGCGCACGCCCTGCCCGCGCTGCAACCCGAGGCCCACAAATACACCCGAGGCCACGCGCTCATCCTCGGCGGCTACCCCACCACAGGCGCGTCGCGTTTGGCTGCGCGCGGCGCCGCACGCGCCGGTGCGGGCCTCACCACCATCGCCGTGCCCGAAGTGGCTTTCCCCATTTACGCAGCCGCGTTAACCACCGTGATGGTGTCGCCGTTGTCAATCAACTCAGCTCACGATGACTTGGCCCGCTTGCTCAGCGACGTGCGCTTCAAGGCCTTGCTGATCGGCCCCGGCGCGGGCGTGAATGCGAGCACGCGCGCACAAGTGTTGGCCCTGCTGGCAACCGGCCGTCCCACCGTATTCGACGCCGACGCGCTGACGGTTTTTCAAGACGCGCCAAGCGACTTGTTCAGCGCCATCCAAGGCCCTTGCGTGCTGACGCCGCACGAGGGTGAATTTGCGCGAATCTTCAAATGCGAGATTGGTACCAACAAGGTCGAGCGCGCGTTGGCCGCGGCACGACTCAGTGGCGCCGTGATGGTGCTCAAAGGCAGCGACACCGTGATCGCTTCACCTGACCCGCAAAGCGCAATTCAAAGCATCATCAACACCAACGCCCCACCCACCCTGGCCACCGCAGGTTCAGGTGACGTGCTGGCCGGTGTGGTCACAGGCTTGTTGGCGCAGGGCATGCCGCCCTTCTGGGCTGCCGCAGCAGCGGTGTGGATGCACGGCGCCGCCGCCTCGGCCTTCGGGCCTGGCTTGATTGCCGAAGACCTGCCTGAGTTGCTGCCTGAGGTGTTTCGGGGGTTGGTGAGGGGTCAATGAAGTCGCGCAGCTGACCGAAAACTCTAAAACGCCTGACTCCGCCAACACTCTGCGCAAAACGCCAACCAAAGGTCAGCGACGCGACTGACCGTGCACAGGGTCACGGTGCTGATGACGCACAACGAGTACCCGTATGCGTTTTCCCGTCGGTTTGCAAATCACCGTGTAGGGGAAGCCGTTCAAACGGAAGGATGCACGCTCGTTTCCTGCGGGGGTTCCCAGGTCTGGTTCTGCGGCAAGAGCGCGTGCAATTCTGTCGAACTCATCAAGGGACCGCACGACAACGCTTCCGCTGGCATTTTTCCGGTATCGACGACAAGCTTCTTCGACGTCACGGTGGGCCTCAGGATGAAGGGTGTAGCTCACCCGTACTTGGCGCGCAGCCTGTCCACCATCGCCTTGCGCATCACAAACTTCTGCGCCTTGCCCGTCACCGTCATCGGAATTTCAGTGACAAATCGAAAATGCCCGGGCACTTTGTCATGGGCGATTGGGTCTTGGCAGACGCTGCGCAATTCGCACTCAGTTGCAGCGGAACCCGGCTTCAAAAACACCCACGCGCAAACCTATTCGCCGTACTTGGCGTCGGGCAAGCCGAACACCTGCACTTGCGCCACGGCTGGGTGTCGGAACAAGGATTCCGCCACCTCGCGCGGGCAGACGTTTTCGCCGCCGCGGATGAGCAGGTCTTTCATGCGGCCCACAGTGGACACGCGCATGTCCAAAGGGGCGGTGGGTGCGCTTTGAAACAACACCGGCGATGTCTCGGTCATGCCGTAAGCAACGGTGACTTCGCTCATGTGCAGGTCGGTCACCACGCGCTTCATCACCTCTACCGGACATGGGCTGTCGGCCATGATTCCCTCGCGCAGCGCCGACAAATCGAAGCGCCGAAAGTCGAATTGATCCAGCTGTGCGGTGCACATCGCAGGCACACCGTGCACAGCAGTGCAGCGCTCGTCTTGCAGCGTGGCCAAGGCATCAAAACCTTCACCCGGAAACACCATGGTGCCGCCGGTCACGGTGCACACCAACGAGCCCATCACCATGCCAAAGGGCTACTCACGGCATATGGGCACCGGTGCTGTGTGTCACTCTCAAGGAATCAGAACACTGCATCCGGTCGTCTTGCGCGCTTCCAAATCACGATGCGCCTGCGCGACGTCTTTCAATGCATAACGCTGTGCGATGTGAATCTTGACCTTGCCGCTGGCGACCACAGCGAACAAATCGTCGGCCATGGCTTGGGTGGACTCGCGTGTGGCGATGTGCGTGAACAGGGTTGCGCGCGTTAGGTACAGCGAACCTTTAGGGCCCAGGATGCCGGGGGCCATTGGGGCGACCGGGCCGGAGGCGTTGCCAAAGCTGGCCATCAAACCGAAGGGGCGCAGGCAGTCGAGACTTTTCTCGAAGGTGTCTTTACCGACCGAGTCGTAAACCACTTTCACGCCTTTGCCGCCGGTGATTTCTTTGACTCGCGCAGCGAAGTCTTCTTTGCTGTAGTTGACGACGAAGGCTGCGCCATTGGCCAAAGCCAGCGCACATTTTTCGTCTGAGCCAGCGGTGCCAATCAACTGCAAACCCAAGGCCTTGGCCCACTGGCAAGCGATCAAACCCACACCGCCCGCAGCCGCGTGAAACAGCACAAAGTCACCGGCTTGCAGGCCTTCTTGCGGCAAGGTTTTTTTCAGCAGGTATTGGGCGGTCAGGCCTTTGAGCATCATGGCCGCACCGGTCTCAAAACTGATGGCGTCGGGCAATTTGCAAACCGTTTTTGCGGGCATCACGCGCAACGAGCAATAACTGCCGGGCGGGTTGCTGGCGTAAGCGGCGCGGTCGCCCACCTTCAAATGAGTCACGCCCTCGCCCACTGCCTCCACCACGCCTGCGGCTTCCATGCCCAGCGAGAGCGGCATGGGCAAGGCGTAGACGCCGGAGCGCTGGTAAACGTCGATGTAGTTCAAGCCGCAAGCATGGTGGCGGATGCGAATTTCACCGGGGCCGGGCTCGCCCACGGGCAAGTCGACAAGGTGCATGGCATCGGCAGTGCCGTGTTGATCGACGCGAACGGTGGCGCTGGTTTGCATGGACATGTGGGCTCCTTGGGTTGTTTGGATACGCTATGGTGCCTCAACAAAATGCAGATCAAAAAATGAAGCGCCTGACCACAGCACCCAACCTCGCGCTGGCCACCCTGTGGGCCGACATGCTGACGCATGCAGGCATAGCCGCCACAGTGCAACGCGCTTACGCCAGCAGCATTGCCGGTGAACTGCCGCCTGATCAGTCACAACCCGAGGTGTGGGTGATGCAGGCCGATGGGGACAACGACTTGTTGAATAAAGCGCGTTCACTGCTGGACGACTTGCGTCATCCGCAACACCGCCATTGGCCCTGCCCAGGCTGCGGCGAAATAGTGGACGGGCCGTTTGAGGAGTGTTGGAACTGCGGACAGGCCATGCCGCGATGAGCGCGCTCAAACTGACTTCGCGCACCGCTGTGTTGTTGACGCTTCCGCCCTTGCTGTGGGCGGGCAATGCGGTGGTGGGCCGCATGGCTGTGGGCAGCGTGCCACCGCTCACACTGAATTTTTTACGCTGGTTGTTGGCGCTGGCGATTTTGTTGCCGTTGGGCTGGCGCGTGCTGCGCGAGCCGGGCCAAATCATGACGCGCTGGCAGCCACTGCTGCTGCTCGGCTTGTTGGGCGTGGGCAGCTACAACGCCTTGCAATACCTGGCGCTGGTCACGTCCACGCCCATTAACGTCACGCTCATTGCCGCCAGCTTGCCGGTGTGCATGCTGCTGGTGGGCCAACTTTTTTACGGCGTGACGCCCACGCGCAATCAACTGTGGGGGGCTGTGCTGTCGGTGGCTGGCGTGGTGCTTGTGATGGCGCGCGGACAGGCCGCCACCTTGATGAAGGTGCAGTTTGTGGTGGGCGATGTTTATGTGGTGATCGCCACCATTGCGTGGGCGTTTTACAGCTGGCGCTTGGCGCGTCCGCCTGCCTCCATGCATGCGCCGAATGCGCCACAAGTGGTCGGTGTTAACGGGCAAATGCGCGGCTGGAATTGGGCCGAGTTGCTGCTGGTGCAAACGCTGTTTGGTTTGCTAGGCGCGGGCGCTGCGGCTGCGGGTGAAACGGCTTTGGGCACTGCCCCCATGGTGTGGAACGGCTGGGTCGTCATGGGCTTGATTTACGTGGCGGTGGGCCCGTCGGTGATTGCCTACCGCTGCTGGGGTTTGGGCATTGCGGCAGGCGGCTCGGGTGGGCCTGCGTTGGCGGCTTTCTTCACCAATCTAACGCCCTTGTTCGCTGCATTGATGTCAGCGGCATTGTTCAACGAAGCGCCGCAGTGGTTTCATGCGGTGGCGTTTGCCTTGATTGTTGGGGGAATTTGGGTGTCGAGCCGCACGCGAATTTGACCCGTTCGTCCTGAGCTTGTCGAAGGACCCGCTGCATCTTGCTGACCAGGCACTTCGACAAGCTCAGTGCGAACGGGCTAGCTTTTGTGTTCGAAGCCACTGGCGCGAACGGCTCTAACCTCCAGCAAGCCTCACATCAACACAATGTCGTACTGCTCTGGCGACCCGGTGGCTTCGGCTTGCAGTGAGATGGGTTTGCCGATGAAATCGCTCAGGCCTGCCAAGTGTTGGCTCTCTTCGTCGAGCAGCATTTCCACCACCGTGGCGCTGGCGATGACGCGAAACTCTTTCGGGTTGAACTGACGGGCTTCGCGCAAAATTTCGCGCAGGATCTCATAGCAAACGCTGCGCGCGGTTTTGACTTGGCCTTTGCCGCCGCAGGTGGGGCAAGGCTCACACAGCATGTGGGCCAGCGACTCTCGCGTGCGCTTGCGAGTCATCTCGACCAAACCCAAGCCGGTGAAGCCGCTGAGCGTGGTTTTGGTGCGGTCGCGTTGCAGTTGCTTTTTGAACTCGGTGAGCACCGTGTTTTGATGGTCTTCGCGTGACATGTCGATGAAGTCGACGATGACGATGCCGCCGAGGTTGCGCAGGCGCAGTTGGCGTGCGATGGCCTGCGTGGCCTCCAGGTTGGTCTTGAAAATGGTTTCGTCAAAACTGCGCGCACCTACATAGCCGCCGGTGTTCACGTCGACGGTGGTGAGCGCTTCGGTTTGGTCGATGATGAGGTAGCCGCCCGACTTCAAATCAACACGCCGGGCCAATGCCTTGGCAATCTCGTCGTCGATGTTGAAGAGGTCAAAAATTGGCCGCTCGCCTCGGTAATGCTGAAGCTTACCGACCGAGCTGGGTGCGAAGTTTTCGCCGAATTTTTTGAGTGCTTCGAACTGTTCGACGGAGTCGATGCGTATGGCCTGTGTGCTGTCGTGCGCCAGGTCGCGCAGCACGCGTTGCACCAAACTCAGGTCCTGGTGCAGCAAGGTGGCGGGCGGGGATTTGAAGCTGCGCTCGCGCACGGAGCCCCAGGTTTTGCGCAGGTAGGCGATGTCTTCGGCCAGCTCGGCGTCTGTGGCGTCTTCGGCATTGGTGCGCAGGATGAAGCCGCCTTGACTCAAACCACCGCCGCTGCTGTTGCCAATTTCGGGCTTGCCCGCCAGCTCAATCATGCGTGTGCGCAACTGTTCGCGCAGTTCATGCGAGCCAATTTTTTGCGAGATGCCGATGTGGTCGTCTTGCGGCAAGAAAACCAGCAAGCGCCCGGCGATGCTGATCTGCGACGAAAGCCGCGCGCCTTTGGTGCCGATGGGGTCCTTGACCACTTGCACGGTCAGCGTTTGGCCTTCAAACACCAGGCGCTCAATCGGCGTGGGCGGCGGCGCGCCGGGGCCGTGCTCAACGCGCGGCGCGCCGTTCACATGCACATCAGCCACATGCAAAAACGCAGCGCGTTCCAAACCAATGTCGATGAAGGCCGACTGCATACCGGGCAACACCCGCGCCACGCGGCCCGAATAGATGTTGCCTACCAAGCCACGCTCTAGCGTGCGCTCGACATGCAGCTCTTGCACCGCACCGTTTTCGACGACCGCCACACGCGTTTCTTGCGGGGCCCAATTGATGAGGATGTCTTGCATGCGTTGATGGTATTCGACGCTTTTGCGCCTTTCACCAACGTCGATCTCAGCAGTTCACTTCCGCTTGCTTTAGAAGTTGCGCCGTCTCAAACAAGGGCAGTCCCATGATCCCGGAGTAGCTGCCTTCGATGTGCGCAATCCATGCGGCTGCTGCGCTTTGGATGGCGTAAGCACCGGCCTTGCCGAAGGGTTCGCCACCGGCCACATAGCGATCGATTTGTTCTTTGCTCAACGCTGCAAAGCGCACCCGCGAGGTGCTGGTGGCCAGCGCTTCAGTCACCTTGCCGGGGTGGCCCCAAGCCAGCGCCACGCAGGTCAACACACGGTGGGTTTTGCCCGACAGCAAGGCCAGCGTGGCGGCGGCGCCGGCAACGTCGGCGGGCTTGCCCAAGATGCGCCGGCCCAGCACGACGGTGGTGTCGGAACACAAGATGGGCGCGTAAGGCAGGCCACGTTTGCGCAAGCGCATTTGAGCCGCCCACAGCTTGGCGCGGGTGACGCGTTCCACGTAGCGCAGCGGCAGCTCGCCGGGAATGGTGGCCTCAAGTGCTTCGGCGTCTTCCTCGGGCGCGGGCACGAGCAGTTCGT
>JANPNT010000498.1:0-3844 GCA_031427655.1 Burkholderiales bacterium | reverse complement strand
CCGCGCTTTTCGCGGTTGAGCAAACCCGCCTTCGCCAGCTTGGTCAACTCACCCGTGATGTCGCCCACCGCCAACCTCGTGCGCCGCGCAATTTCGCGGCCGTGCAGGGCTTCGTCAAACCGCAAAAGCAGCAAGCGAGCACCCTAGGGCGGTATTCGAGCAGCAGGACGGAGCCGAGAGATTGATGCATATTCAACGCCGGTTGTCGCCTAAAAAGCGCCGATTCGCGCACCTCGGTTGTGAGGTCTGTCCGGCCGATGTGTGCCGTCAGCACACGGTTCAAAACTGCCCTGTCGTTGGCTCTCCACTCCTGTCCCCATCACACAAACAATCCGTCACCACTGAGAGATCAGTTTGCGACGATCAGCCACTTCCATCAACCAGCCAAGGTCGCGCTGAATTTGCTCTGCCACAGCAAAGCCCGCCTGGGCGGGCAAGGCGGTGCTGCATGCGGGAAGCGGTGAGAGGGCAGCGGTCATTTCTGCCCGCACCATTCGGAAACGCCGCTTTCGACTCGTGCGACCTCGGCTGTTTGCTTCAACTGAACCAGGTGATGCGTCCGGTGTTCAGATCGTGCATGGCTGAGACGATTTTTAGCTCGCCGGCGGCAATCAACTCGCGTAACACTTCGCTTCGATCCACCAACATTTTTGCGGCGTCCTGGGCGTTCTGATCGGCCACCGCCTGCACCAGGCGCTTGTTCTTGGAGGTTCGCGGACCGTCCATCAAGCTGACTTTCGCCACGGCAGGGCGGATGTTCGCCAAAGTGGCCGTGAGATTGCCCAACTTGGCGTCGTCCACCGCGCCCTTGATGGCCCCGCATTCGGAATGCCCCAACACCACGATGAGCTTTGAGCCCGCCAACTTGGTAGCGAATTCGAGGCTGCCGATGATGTCGGTGTTGACAAAGTTGCCGGCAATGCGGGCCGCAAAGATGTCACCGATGCGCTGGTCGAACACCAGCTCCGGCGGTACGCGGCTGTCAATGCACCCTACGATGGCAGCGAATGGCGCTTGACCGTCTGCGGTGGCTTTGACTTGCGCCATCAGATCGCAATTGATGCTCTTGCCGCTGACGAAACGCTCGTTGCCTGCCTTCAGAAGGTTCATGGCCTCGTCGGGGGTCACCTTTTTCTGCCGGTCTTTGTCGTAGACCATGCAGCTCAGGCCCGAAGGACTTTCCTTGCCAGTTTGAGCCTGGGTTGTGGCGGACAGGCCTGCAGCCGCGAAGGCACCGGCGGCGGAGAGAAAGCTGCGTCTTGGGTTCATGGGGTCGTCTCGTGTTGATGTGTGTGGCCAGAGCAAAAACCGATCAGAAAGTTTTTCTCTCGGTGCCTCACACTGTGAAGGCCTGGCATGAACAGCAAGCCAGCTCTCAGATGAAACGCCGCGCTACGCAGCATGAACAAGCGATGACAACGCAGGCGCGACTCAAGCTGGTTTTGCATGCCGTCATCGGCACCGCCAGTGACGAGTGAGCCTTGCCTCAGTCGGGCTGGGGCGCTTCCAGTCGGTAGCCCAGGCCGCGCACCGTGTGAATCAGGGCGAAGGAGCGGCCGTCATCAACTTTGCTGCGCAAACGCCGGATGTACACGTCCACCACATTGGTGAGTGGGTCTTCGTTGGTGCCCCACACCGTTGACAGGATGCGCTCTCGGCTGAACAAGCGTCCTGGCGTTGACATCAGAAGTTCCAGCAAGGCCAGCTCGCGCGCAGTCAGTGCGATGGCAACGCCGGCTCGGCTGGCGCGCATGGTTTCCAGGTTGAGCTCGAGGTCGGCAACCTTGAGTACGACGCTGGGGTTGCCAAGCTGAAAACGTCCTCGGCGGCCCAAAGCATCTATGCGTGCCAGGAGCTCCTCAAACTCAAATGGTTTGACAAGGTAGTCGTCGGCACCCAAGCGCAGACCGGCCACGCGATCTTCCAGCGAACCCAGGGCGGTCAACATGAGAATCGGCACCGACACCAGCGACGCGCGCAAGGTTTGGCACACCTCCAGGCCGCTCATCCCGGGCAGCATCACGTCCAGCAGCATGACGGTGGTTGCGCCAGCTGTGTCAACAGCGCGCCCCAGCGCCAAGCCTTCAGCGCCGGTGCGCGCGAGCTTGACCCAATGACCTTCGGCCCGCAAGCCGCGATCCAGGAAGCCCGAGATGCGCGGATCGTCTTCAACAATCAGAATGTTCATCAGTCCGGCATCAGCAAGTTGGGTTCGCTCAGTAGGGGGAGTCGCAGCCGAACGATGGTGCCGCGACCGGGGTCACTCTCCAGGTCGATGCGACCGCCATGCGCGCGGGCCAAGGCCGCGCCAATAGCCAGGCCACGACCCGCGCCGTCAGCACGGTGCAGGCGCGCCAGGACGCCTCTGAAGTTGCGCTCAAAAATACGCGGCAGCTCGTTGTTGGGAATTCCGATGCCCTGGTCAACGACACAGACCTCGCAGTGCTTTCTGCCTTGTTCGTCGGCACAGGCTTGCAAGCTCACGCTGACGCGCCCGTGCGGGTGGGAATACCGCACCGCGTTGTCAAGCAGGATCGAAAGCAGTTGGCGCAGCCGCTGCGCATCGGCAAGCAGCCAAATTCCACCGGCCTGATCCAGCTGCGCTTCAATGCGAATACCGCTCACGCTGGCCAGCGCCGCGCATTGCGCGACGGCTTCGCGCAGCGCCGCAACCGGGTCAATGGGGACGCGCTGCAGTGCCAAAGCGTCGATGTCACCGCGAGCCATGGTGAGCAAGTCTTCAATCACCAAGCCGAGCTGACGGGTGGTCGTCACGATGCGCTGCAAAGCCGAACGGTAGTCTTCCTGCGGACGGTGGCTCCCACGCAGAGCGACCTCCGCTTCACCGCGGATGGCGGTCGTTGGGGTGCGCAATTCGTGGCTGATGTCTGCAAAGAGCTGCCGACGCCGTTCGTCAGCCTCTTGCAGCGCGGCCAGGGCGTTGCGCAATTCGCTGGTTCGCTCGTCCACCAAATATTGCAGCCGCACTCGGGCATCGGCTTCACGCTGGCGATGGTCTTTCAATTCGGCAGCCATGGCGTTAACCCGCCTGGCCACCGTCGAAAACTCATCTCCCCGCCCGTCGGGAATGCGGTGGTCAAGTCGGCCTTGCTCGAGTGCCTCGGCGCCTCGGGTCAACTCGGTGAATGGGCGCAACAGGGCGGCGGCGAAATACCAAGCCAGCAGCAGCGCCACGACCGCGAGCAAGGTGGCGGTGCCCAACCAGAGCGTTCGCATCCAGTGCAAGGTGCGGTCTGCCGCAGCACGCTCTCGCGCCACCGAAGACTTGGCGCGCTGGATATTTTCTGCAATCAGCTCACGCAGGTTCCTGCCCTCTGACAGCTCGAACAGATTCGTCAGGGCGTCCCAAGCCTCTTGCGCATTGGCGCCCGCGGGCAAGGGCTGCACCGTGTCGATGGCCAAAGCAAGCTTGGCAAAGCCGCGACCCAGCACCTCGAGTGTTTCGCGGCGCTGAAATTGCACCTTGCGGTCCTCTTCTCCAAGGCCCTTGCCCAGCGAGATGGCTTGCTCTGACAGTTCACGAAGGCGCTCGATGTTGGTGCGCAGATCGTTCTGAAGGCGCATGCGCTCGTCGGGTGCCGCACCCGCGCCAAGCAGGGCTTGCGAAACCCAAGTGCGCAGCCTTTGCTTGGTTGCCGAGAGTTCAACAAAACCCAAATGGATGTCGGCGGTGACGCGACCGTGCTGGGTGTGATGGTCTGCGACGCCCAGCGCCCACACGGCGACCACGCCCTCCAACACGGAGGCAATCGCCAGCAGGGCCAGCGCGACGGTAAGGCGTGCTCGAAACATCAGCTGAATTGTGGCGATGTCCAACGCAGCC
>JANPNT010000497.1:0-8589 GCA_031427655.1 Burkholderiales bacterium | reverse complement strand
ATGCGGTCGCTGCGGGTGAAGTCGAGGCGGCGCACGATGCGGATGCGCTCGGTCACGTCCCAGTGCACGCGCACCATCTCGGCGTTGCCGGTGGTGCGCACCAGGGTGGCGTGAAACTGCTCGTGGTTCGCACCGACTTGCGGCGCGTCTGTCGGCCGCTCGGCTGGCGGCACCAACCAAATGCGCGCCAGTTCGCTCAAGTCGGCAAGGTCTGATGTGCGCTGACACCAACGCGCCACGCTGGCCAATTCCAAGACGATGGGCAGGTCGTAAAGCTCGTCCAATTTGTCGAAGTCAATCGGCTTCACAAACCAACCGAGCTTGGCTTCCACGTCCAGGAAGCCCTCGTTGCGCAGCCGAAAAAGTGCCTCGCGCACCGGCGTTCGGCTGACGCCCAAGCGTTGCCCGAGTTCGGCCTCTGAGAAACGCTGACCGGCCACCCACTTGAAATCGTGCAGTTCGGCTTTGAGCGTGGAGTAAACCTGCTCGGCCAAATTGATTCGGGGCAAGTTGGCGATCGGGGTGCTCACACCGGCACCTCAAACATCAATCACGCTGACGTGCGCGGCCACCACGCGCCAGCCTTCAGTCAAGCGCGCCCACGTTTGGCTTTGTCGGCCCAGCTTGGCGCTGTCGTCCCGATGGAATTCGGTCATGGCGGTTGCGAAATCTTGCCCGAATGTGGTGATGACGGTGCGTGCCAAACGGCGCGACAAACCTGCAGACGGGCGCGACAGGCGGAAGGCGCGGATGGCGTCGATGCCGATCAGGTTTTCGGCCACTCCGTAGCGCACCGTGAGACCGGAATGCCAAAACAGTTTGTCGAAAACATCCACCTTGTTGTTGACCAGCGCATCTTCATAGTGCTCAAAAACAGCGCTGACTTCAGCAAGAACCTCGGGAACGTTGATGTGCATGGGGTCAACCCAGTGAAGCCACAGGTGCGCTGGCGGCACCCGTCATGTGAAGGTGGTGGGCCACGCGCAGCACGCGGTCTTCACGCCACGGTGCGGCGATGATTTGCACCGCCAGCGGCAAGTGCGGCAACGCCGGGTCGCAGCCCCACACCGGCACCGCGCAAACCGGCAGCCCGATGCAGGAAATGGGCTGACTCAGCAAGCCCATGCTGGCGCGTGCGGGCAGGCGCTGAGCGTTGATGTGCAACCACTCGGTGCCGATGGTGGGCGCGACGCAGGGCGTGGCCGGCGCGAGCAACACATCGAAGTCCCGGAACAACTCGGCCGCGCGCAGCGCAAACCAGCGGCGCATGCGCTGTGCGTTGTGCACCCACGCGGCGGGCAACAGGGTACCGGCCAAAAACCGGTCACGCGACAGGGGCTCGAAGTCGGCGGCGCGGCTGCGCAGGTCGGGCAAATGCAAGCTGCCGCCTTCCGAGTTGGCGATGATGAAGGCGGCGGCTCGTGCGCGAGCCACCTCGGGCAGTTCAACCACCTGCTGCGCACCTAGAGCCTGCGCCACGCGTGCCACGGCGGTTCGCGCCTCGGGCCCGGCTTGGTCATGGAAATAGCCGCCCAACGTGGCGATGCGCATGCCGTTCAGACCCAGGGCAAGTTCTGACGCCGTGGGCTCGGCGCGGCGCGCCACGCAGCCTGAATCGCGAGAGTCGTAGCCTTGCAGCGCGTCATACATCAAGGCCAAGTCGAGCGCACTGCGGGCAAAGCCGCCCAGGTGATCCAGGCTGGCCACAAACGGGTAAGTGCCGTTGCGCGGCAGGCGGCCGTAGGTGGGTTTCAGGCCGAACGTTCCGCACAACGATGCTGGCACGCGGATCGAGCCGTTGGTGTCCGAGCCCAGGCTCAGCGGCACCTGCCCGGCCGCCACCGCGGCAGCCGATCCGCCTGACGAGCCGCCGGCGATGCGTGTCAAGTCGTGCGGGTTGTGGGTCGCGCCTTCGTGGCTGTTCTCGGTGGTGAAGCCGTAGGCGTATTCGTCCATGTTGAGCGCGCCCACCAGCACGGCTCCGGCTGCGTGTAGCCGCGCGACCAGTGGCGCGTCTGCGGCTGCCACGGGCTTGCCGCGTTCGATCTTGGAGCCGGCCAATGTGGTGAGGCCCGCCACATCGAACAGGTTTTTCACGGCGAACGGCACGCCCAGCAAAGGCAGCTCTTGCACCGTGGTGTCGCCGTTGGCCAAGCGCGCGTCGAGGTCGGCGGCGGTTTGCAAGGCGCGCTTGACCGTCACATCGGTGAAGGCGTTGACGCGGGGCTGTGTGGCCGAGATGCGGTCCAGGCTGGCGTGCGTCAACGCGGTGGCGGTGGTCAAGCCCGCGCGCACAGCGGCGGCCATGTCGGCGGCGCTTTGGTTCAAGAGGTCAGGCGCGTTCATGGGCAGCTCAAGTCAGGCGTTTGTTGACGGCGTCACGAGACAGCGAAATCGGCTCAAACGATTCCGCTGGGTCGTCGGTCACGCCCAAAGGATGGGCTGCGACCAAATCAGCCAAGCCGGATGCCAAGGCGAAGTAATGCAAAACGCCGGGGCGGTGCTCGGGGCTCAGCGGCAGGTTCAATGCCGCTGCGGCAGCGTCGACATAGTTTTCGATTTCGGTGGGCGTCATGGGCATGGCGGCATTTGCGTTTTCAGGACGGGCGGGGTGAGGAGGCGTGTGAGCAGAGTGAGCAGAGTGAGCTGAGTCACGGATTCAGCCCTCCAATCAGCGTCGGACTTCGCGCTGAAAAATTTCCAGGCTTCGCTTCTTGGTGGCAATGAAATTGGGCTCAGACAACGTGCCCACCGTTCGTGGCCTGCCATCGCGGTATTGCAAGATTTCGGCCACGCTGGTGGGGCGCTTGGTGAGCAGCAAAACCTGATCGGCCAAATACACCGCCTCTTCCAAATCGTGCGACACGAGCATCATGGTGGTGCCGGTTTTCATGAACACCTCTTGCAGCTTTTCGCGGATGAACAGCGTCATCTCGTAGTCCAGCGCCGAGAAGGGCTCGTCCAAGAAAAGCACCTCGGGGCCAGAGGCCAGCGCTCGCATGATGGAGGCGGTTTGTTGTTGCCCGCCCGACAGCTCATAGGGGTAGCGACGCAGGTCGAACTTCACATCGAAGGACGCCACCAGCTCGGCCATTCGGCGGTCAACTTCGGCTTTGGATTTGCCTTCCAATTTCAGCGGGTAGGCGATGTTGTCGATGGTGCGCATCCACGGAAACAAGGCCTCGCGGTAGTTCTGAAACACATAGCCGATCTTGGTGTCTTTGAGGTTTTTGCCATCGAACAGTATTTGCCCCGCGTCCATCGGGATCAAACCGGCGATGATGTTGATGAGGGTAGATTTGCCGCAGCCGTTGGGGCCAAACACCGAGACGATTTGGTGCTTGGGGATGTCGAGGTCGAAGTTCTCGTACAGCGGCAAACCGGCGAAGTATTTGGTCAGACCTCGGATGGTGATGTGGGTGCCCGCCGGGCCGGGAACGAAGGGCGCCGCAGCCGCATCGGGCGCGATGAGAGGGTTGAGAACTTCAGTCATATGCGCATTCGGACCAGCGCCCGCTTTCATATTTGATGGACCGGGACTAACGCCCGCTCGCACTTTGGATGGACCGGGACTAACGCCCACTCCAATGAACAATCTTGCGTTCCACCAACAAAAACAGCACGTTCAAGCCGTAGCCCAAAGCACCTGCCGCCAAGATCGACGCGTACATGCTTTTGACGTTGAGCACTTGTTGTGCATCGATGATGCGGTGGCCCAAACCTTTGTCTGAGCCGATGAACATTTCGGCCACGATGACGATCACCAGCGCCATCGACACGGCCGAGCGCAGCCCCACAAAGGTGGCTTGCAGGCTTTCCCAAATCAGCACGTCTTTGAATATTTGCCAGTTCGACGCGCCCATCACCTTGGCCGCCATGACGCGTTGCTTGCGCGCATTCATCACGCCGTAGGCGCTGTTGAACAAGACAATGAGCAGCGCGCCGAATGCGGCGATGGCGACCTTGTTCACGTCCGACACGCCGAACACCAGCAAGAACAAGGGGATGAGGGCCGAGCTGGGCGTGGAGCGAAAAAAGTCGATCAAAAACTCGACGCTGCGGTAAGCGCGCTCGTTGCTTCCCAACAGCACGCCCAAGGGCACGCCGACCACCGCCGCGATGAAAAACGCCTGCAGCGTGCGCGCCACCGTGACGCCGAAGTCCACCAGCAGCGGCCCACCGGCCAAGCCAGTGAACAGCGCGCCCAAGGTGGCCAGGGGCGTGGGCAAGAGGATGACCTTGACCAAGCTGAAGCGCACCACCAGGTCCCATGCCACGAACAACACCACGGGCCCCAAAAATGGCAAAAGTCTGCCCCAACTCAGCGTGCCTGAACCTGCGCTGCGACTCACGTCAGCCCTTGAACAACAGCGGCTCGACCAGCATGCGTTTTTCCAAAATTCCTTTGTCAGTGAACAGGTCGTAGAACTTTTGGAAGTAGGCGATGTCGCTGGCTTTGAACTCGTTGTAGAGCATGTAAGACGCCAACGGCACCTCGGCGGTGAGTGCGCCTTCGATGGCGGTGTAGCCCTTCATGTACTGGCGCGCCTCATCGGGTTTGCTGCGCACCAGCTCGATGCCCTTGCTGTAGGCGGCGATGAATTTTTTGGTCTCGGCCGGGTATTTTTTGATGAACTCATTGGTCAAGGTGGCCGCGCCGCCGTGCCACGGCGCCATGGGGTCACCCAAGATGTAGCGTGCGACGACACCCGCCTCGAGCACGCGCGTGGTGCCGTTCATGCGGCCGATGGTGCCGGTGGGCTCCAGCGTGTAGGCAGCGTCAATTTGACCGGACGCGATGGCTGCAATGTGCTGACCGATGGGCAACTCGGTGACGCTCATCACGCCCGCACCAGCACGCTCCAACATGGTTTTGGCGAGCGTCGCGTTCTGAATTCCGGGACCGCAGGCCACGCGCTTGCCTTTGAGTTCGGCCATGGTCTTGACCGGGCTGTCTTTGGGCACGATGAACTCATCGAGCACGTATTTGGCGTTGCTGGGGTTGGTGGCGAATATCTTGAACAGCCCCGGCTGCGCTTGCTCGCCGATGGCCAAGTTGGCCGAGCCGGTGCCGTTGGAGCTGCCGTCGGAGCGGCCCGACAACATGGCTTCCATGACTTGCTGTGCGCCGGCAAACTTGAGCGGCTCCACGTCCAACCCGGCTTCTTTGAAATAGCCCTTTTCGATGGCCGCAAAGAAAGGCAAGCCCGCTGCCACGGGCCAGTAGCCCATGCGGATTTTCGGGCCCGCTTGAGCGCGAACGAGGGCCGGCGCACCCAGACTCGCCAGCGCCACGCCCGAGGCAGCCACCGTGAGCAAACGGCGTCGCGAGCGGTCAGCGACCGGTGCGGTGTTGAGTTTGAATTCAGATGCGCTCAAGTCAGTCTCCAAGCGAGTGGTTGAAAAAATAACGGCAGCAGAAACAGGTCAGGCAAGTGACTTGATGTAAGCACGCCAGCCGCCGAAGGAAGTGACTTCGCGCGCTCCGCTCAACGCATGCGCTTCGCAAATGAAGCCGTGCACCCAGCGCCCGTCGATCAACTCGACGCTGCCCAAACCCAAGGGCGGCGGAATCAGAGCAAGGAATGAACCCACCGCCTGCACCGGCATGTCCCAGACCTCCACGGCGATCGATGCAGCCGGTGCGTCAACGGCAGCGCGTTGCAAGCCCGGCTTGGGCGGCGTGGTGTTCGGCAACGCAAACAGTTGGTAGTGCGGCGAGGTGTGCGTGGCTGCCAGAAAGCGCGCACCGCGCTGTGTGAGTTGGCCGTTCAGCGGCATGCCGCTGAGGTGTGCACCGACCACGGCGATGGCCATGCGGGGCTCGCTGGCGGGCCAGGCTTGGTTGTCGGTTGCGTGGCTGCTGGTGGCGTGGTTGCTGGTGGACTGCGCACTGCCCGTGCCCGCGCGACCGCTGGCACCGAGTGGCCCGTTGAGTTGCGACTCCCACATCAACCCCAAGCGCGCCAGCGCGGCGTCCGACGCACCGGGGGCGATGAATGTCACGCCGAAGGGCAGGCCTGGTGTGTCCAAACCCGCGGCCAAACCCGCGGCCAAACCCGCGGCCCAACCGCCGGGCAGCGCCAACGCACACCAACCCAGCAAGTTGACGAAGTTGGTGTAAGTGCCCATGTGGGCGTTCACGGCCACCGGGTCGGCGTCGACTTCGGCGTGTGTGGGATGGGTGGGCGCCGTGGGCACCATCAGCACATCGACGTGATGCCACAGCGCGGCGGTGTCGCGCTGGGCGACTTTCAGCAGGTATTGCGCGCGGAAGGTGTCGGTGGCGGTGAAGGAGGTGGCGCGGCCAATGACGCGGGCCACGGTGGGGTCGAGTGCGCCTGGATGGCTGTCCATCAGCGGCTGCACCACAGCGTGCCGCTCGGCCACCCACGGGCCGCTGTAGAGCAAATTGGCGACAGCGTGCAGCGGCTCGAAATCAAGCGGCACCACGGTGTGGCCCATGACTTCGGCCTGCGAGACGGCGTGCGCAAAGGCAGCCGCATAGCCCAAGGGATCGGCACCTTGCGAGTTGCCCAACACCGGCACCGAAGGCACGCCGATGCGCAGCTTGGTGGGCAGGTGCGACGGGCCGGTCTGAAAGGCGCTGTAAGCGTCGAGCGGATCGGCTCCTTCGATGACGGCCATGACTTCGGCGGCGTCGCTCACGGTGAGTGCGAGCACGGCCACGCAGTCGAGCGTGCGACAGGCCGGCAGCACACCGGCGTTGCTGACGCGCCCCGGCGTGGGCTTCATGCCGACGATGTTGTTGAAGCCGGCCGGCACCCGGCCCGAGCCCGCGGTGTCGGTGCCGAGCGCGAAGCAAACCTCGCCAGCGGCCACCACCACGGCCGAACCCGAGCTGGAGCCGCCGCTGATGTGCGCGCTTGAAAACGCACTGCTGGGCCTGCCGTAAGGCGAGCGCGCGCCGACCAAGCCAGTGGCAAATTGATCGAGGTTGGTCTTGCCCATGCAGACGGCACCGGCTTGCTGCAAACGCGTGATGACCGCGGCGTTGGCATCCACCTCGTGCGCGAAGGCGGGGCAAGCGGCAGTGGTGGGGAAGCCGATCACGTCGATGTTGTCTTTGGCCGCGAAGGGCACGCCGAACAAGGGCATGGCGCGCAGCGCGGCGGCGCGGTCGGGATGGGCGGCGACGCGCACTTCCAAAGCCGCTGCCGCAGCACTCAAGGCGTGGGCGTCGATCAAGGCGATCCACGCATGCTCGGACGCTGCACCATGCAGGCGCTGGTGCAAGGCACCGAGCAGGTGCGCTGGAGATGCACCAGCCCCGTAGGCCGACCGCCAATCGGTCAGGGTGAGCGGTTGACCTTCGGGCACAGGGCTGATCGGGACAGAGGCAGATGGCATGTGGGTGGTGGCCGTGAGAGTTGGTATACCAAGCGGTGCTCTGCAACAACCGTGCCCATCAACACCACGGCACGGGGATTGCGACAGCATCTTCACGTCAGCGCCAGCAGAACCTGAATACTTTTCCTTATCGCCGATCCATTGAATTTCACGAGGTCATCCATCCGACCTAAACCACTCTCCCTGCAACCTTCGTTTGCGCGGCGCAGAACCGTGCTGGCACTCGGGGCGTTCAATACCGGCTTGGCCGCGATGGGCGTGCGCGCGCAAGCGCCGCTGAAAGTTGGCGTCATCTACAACACGCCCATCGCCGACGTGGGCTGGAACTTCCAACACCACATCGGTATTCAGGCGATGGAGAAAGCCTTTCCCGGCAAAGTGAAAGTCGAGTTTGTCGAGAACGTGGCCGAAGGGCCCGACGCCGAGCGCGTGATCCGCAGCCTGGTGCAAAGCGGCAACCAGCTCATCTTCACGCCGAGCTTTGGCTACATGGAACCGACGCTGCGCGTGGCGGCCGATTTCCCCAAGGTCACCTTTGCCAACGGCACCGGCGACAAACAAGCCGCCAACGTGGCCAGCTACAGCGCCAAGTTTTACGAGGCGCGCTAATTGTTGGGCGCGCTGGCGGGCCACATGTCGAAAACCGGCATAGCGGGTTACGTGGCGGCCTTCCCGATTCCGGAAGTGCTGCAAGGCATCAATGCCTTCACGCTAGGCATGCGCAGCGTGAACCCGAAAGCCGAAGTGCGCGTGGTGTGGGTGAACAGCTGGTTCGACCCACCGAAGGAAGCGCAGGCCACCACCGCGCTCATCAATTTGGGGGCCGATGTGATTTCCAACCACACCAACTCACCGGCCAGCGTGATCGAGGCCGAAGCCAAAGGCAAGTACGCCTTCGGTTATCAGTCGGACATGAAAAAACTCGCGCCCAAAGCGCAGTTGTCGGCCGTGGTGCACCACTGGGGCCCGTATTACACCGACGTGGTGCGCCAAGTGCTGGCGTCCACCTGGAAGGGCGGCAACAAGCTGGGCTCTTACGCCGAGGGCTACATCGAAATTGCGCCGATGAATGCCGCCGTGCCTGCCGCGGTGCAGGCCAAAGTGCGCGCCCTGGAAGCCGACCTGAAAGCAGGCAAGCTGCTGCCGTTTGGCGGGCCGTTCAAAGACAACGACGGCAAAGACATCACGGTGGCAGGCAAAGGTTTGAGCGACGCCGAC
>JANPNT010000496.1:0-2163 GCA_031427655.1 Burkholderiales bacterium | reverse complement strand
GCGGATTGAAAATCCGCGTGTCGGTGGTTCGATTCCGCCCCAGGCCACCAAGAAGTCAAGCGGCTCGGCGATGTTTTTGTCTCGCTGGGCCGCTTTGTTTTGTCATCCCGATTCTCGGTTCGCTGCGCAACGAACAGCGCTCTGAGTCCGACGGATTGATCGGTTGTTTGGGAGCGCCAGCGTCAAGCCGTCGCCCGAATGTGCAGAGATTCGCGAACTCCGGCATGATCAAGTTTGCTTGGATTTTGGGGAGTTCTGATGTCTCAAACGCGCCGCTGTGTTTTGTCTTTTGCGTTGATCCCAGCATTGACGTCTTGGACGCTGTCCGCTGCGGCAGCTTCGGTAACGGCCAAACAATCCGCGCAAATTCAAGCGGTTGTACAGGCCCAGCTCAAGGCCTTTGCGGCCGACGACGCGGTGCGGGCTTTCTCGTACGCCACACCTCGCATCCGCAAGGTGTTTGGCAGTGCCGACACTTTTTTGGCGATGGTGCGCACGAGTTATCCGATGGTGTATCGGCCGGCTTCGGTGTCGTTCTTCAAGCCTGAAAAGACCGGTGGCGTGTGGGTTCAGCGCGCAAAAATAAGCGACGAACAGGGCGCGCTGTGGCAAGTCACTTATGCGCTGGAGATGCAAGGCGACGGCTCGTGGCGCATCAATGGCTGTGAGGTGGCGGCCAGCGAAGAGCGGGTAGCTTGACGGGCTGAAGCGCTGATTCGCAACGCCGTCCACGACTCATGATTCGGCCGAGCAGGGCCGCTTTCGTGGCGCAGTTCACGCGACCACTTTTTTACGCTGACGCTAGCTTCAAGGCACCACCGTTTGGTTTGGCACTCGCACCCCAGGCAGGTCATGTCAGCATGAATGCTTCCCCGCCACGCATCCGGCAGCGTTAATCACACACAAAGCCTGGCCCCCAAACCTTGGGTGCTTTTTTTAGGGCCAACCGACGCGCCTTGATCGAGCTGGTGGGGGCTAGTGCGTTGGTCAATGGGTTTGTGTTGGCGTTGCCGCTTTTTTCTATGCTGGGGCCCTGCTGAGCGCGCACTTTCTGTTGCCTTTGGCCGACGTGCCTTTTGTGTTGCTGTTTGCTGTGGTGCTGTGGGCCAATGGCGGGCCCTTGGTGAGGGTGCCGTGGTGATGGGCGGGCTGTTGCTCACGGCTTGCGTGCTGCTTTAAACCGTGTCGCGGGTTCGTCAGACGGTGGCCAATGCGGCGCACAGCCGCAAGCTGAACTGGCTGGCCGATGTGCTGCTCACGCGCGAAAGTTTGGCCGATCCGCGCGCCGCTTCGGTGGCGGTGGCAGGCATGCGCACGCCTTCGCAAATTGGGGCGCGGGCGGCATCCAAGGCGCGGCTGTGGTCGCTACTGGTGCGGCAAATGTCGCCGGTGGGCATGGCGCTCACTTCGGCGCTCACCTTGGTGGTGGGTGTGTTTTTGATCGAAGCGCAGACGCCGTCGGTGGGCGGCTCGATATCGAGCACCTTGCTGGCCGGGCGCATGGTGGCTGCCATGTGTGGGCTGGCACCGGTACTGTCGCGCGGCCAAGAATTTCGCCGGGCGGTGCAGGGTTTGAACGAGGCGGTGAACTTGGACGCACCCGCCATCGACGTGCTCGCCACCGACGCAGCGCGCAGCAATGCCTTTGCGTTGGAAGGTTTGCGCTTGGAGGGCGTGGCCTTTCTTATGAAAAACAGGCTGAGGCGAACGACGCGCGCCGCATTTTTCAAGACGTGACGGTGGCGTTGAAGCCTGCCGAACCGGTGGTCGTCGTTGGCGCATCCGCTGCTGGCAAGAGCACCTTGCTGCGTTGGTTGGCCGGCCACTTGCTGCCAGACGCCGGTCGCATGGCTTTCGCGGCGCAGGTGGCCTACAAGCCGCAGGAGGCGGTCTACATCGGCGGTAGCTTGGGCGAGGTGGTCATGCCCGGCCAAACCCATGTGGATGAAGCCGCCGTGACGCGGTCCTTGCGCGCCGCGGGCCTGGGCCCGGCCTTGGACAAAGGCGAATTGGGGCTGACGTCTGACGTGGGCACCAACGGCGCAGGCGTGTCGGGCGGTCAACGTCAAATGCTGGCCTTGGCGCGCGTGTTGGCGTCAGACCGCGCCGTGCTGTTGCTGGACCAGCCCACTTGGGCTTGGACGGCAGCGCGCAAGAAGGTTT
>JANPNT010000495.1:0-4585 GCA_031427655.1 Burkholderiales bacterium | reverse complement strand
GCCGGGTTGAAGCAGGCTGGGCAAGTCGCGAAAGCGGCGGTCTACCGGCGCGTCGGCGCGGCCGTCCAACAAACGCGAGGCGCTGCGCTCGGCGGCGGGATGCTGCGCAATCAGCTCGGGCGAAAGCTCGAAATCGAAGTCACGCAAATGGAACTGACGCATTGAGGGGGTCATGCTGTAGCAAAGGCAAAATTGTCCCATGCCCGTTGCCGACTCCTCACCCGAAGCGCCGCCCAAAGCGCTGTCCAAACCGCCACCCAAAGCGCCACCCAACGTCGCCCCAGCCAAGCCCAAATCAGCCCCGCAAAAGGCCATGGAAAAACTGGGCCTGCGCCGCGACATTGACCTGGCCTTGCACTTGCCCCTGCGCTACGAAGACGAGACGCGCTTGTCGGCCATCGGCTCGTTGCGCGACGGCGACACCGCGCAAGTTGAAGGCACGGTGAGCCACAGCGAAGTGCAAATTCGCGGCCGCAGGCAACTGGTGGCGCGCATGGTGGACGATGCCGGCGACGAGTTGGTGCTGCGCTTTTTGCACTTCTTCCCGTCACACCAAAAAGCCCTGAGCGACGGTCACCGAGTGCGCGTGCGCGGTGAAGCGCGCGGCGGCTTCTTCGGGTTGGAGATGGTGCATCCGGTGTTCAAGGTGGTGGAAGCGGCCACTCCTTTGGCGGCAGCGCTCACACCCGTTTACCCGAGCAGCGCTGCCTTGCCGCAAGCGTATTTGCGCCGCGCCGTGGCGTCGGGCTTGCAGCGCGCCGACCTGAGTGAAATCATTCCCGCCGACCTGTTGCCGTCGGGCATGAGCACGCTGCAGGCGGCGCTGCGCTTTCTGCATCAGCCCTCTCCCGATGTGCAACTCGACGCCTTGGAGGACCGCAGCCACCCGGCTTGGCAGCGTTTGAAATTCGAAGAGCTGTTGGCGCAGCAACTCTCGCAACTGCAAGCCAAACAAGCGCGCGCTTTGCAAGTGGCGCCGGCCTTTCAATTGGTGCGCGGCGGCTTGCAAGAACGCTTGCTGGCCGCCTTGCCGTTTGCGCTGACGAGCGCACAACGACGCGTGGGCAGTGAGATCGCCACCGACTTGCAACTCCCCGTGCCGATGAACCGCTTGCTGCAAGGCGATGTCGGTTCGGGCAAAACCGTGGTGGCCGCATTGGCGGCTGCCATCGCCATTCAAAACGGCTGGCAATGCGCGCTGATGGCCCCCACCGAAATTTTGGCCGAGCAACATTTCCGCAAACTGGTGACGTGGTTGGAGCCGCTGAACATCGGGGTGGCCTGGCTCACCGGCAGCCGCAAAGGCAAAGGCCGACGCGCGATGTTGGAGATGGTCGCCAGCGGCGAAGCGGGCTTGGTGGTGGGCACGCACGCGGTCATTCAAGCCGATGTGCAATTCGCCAAACTGGGCCTGGCCATCATCGACGAGCAACACCGCTTCGGCGTGGCGCAGCGCTTGGCGTTGCGCAGCAAGTTGGACGACTTGACGTCACCTAAACAGCAGCCTGGCGAGCAGCCTTCCCTGCAACCGCTGGAGCCGCATTTGCTCATGATGAGCGCCACCCCCATCCCGCGCACTTTGGCCATGACGGTGTTCGCCGACCTCGACATCAGCACCATTGACGAACTGCCGCCCGGGCGCACGCCCATCGTCACCAAAATGTTTTCGCTCAGCAAGCGCGACGCCGTGACGCAGCGCCTGCGCGACGATGCGGTGCAGGGGCGCCAAACCTACTGGGTGTGCCCGCTGATTGAAGAAAGCGAACACCTTGACTTGCAAAATGCCACCGCCACACATGCCTATTTGACCGAGGCCTTGCAAGGCCACAGCGTGGGCCTGCTGCACGGCCGCATGAAGGCTGCGGAGAAGGCCGAAGTGATGGCGGCGTTCAGCTCGGGCCAGACCTCGGTGCTGGTCAGCACCACGGTGATTGAGGTGGGCGTGGACGTGCCCAATGCATCGCTGATGGTGATTGAACACGCCGAGCGTTTTGGCTTGTCGCAACTGCACCAACTGCGCGGCCGCGTGGGCCGAGGTGCCGCCGCCAGCGTTTGCGTGTTGCTCTACGGCGGCCCTTTGAGCCACACTGGCAAAGCCCGCTTGAAGGCCATGGCCGAGACCAACGACGGCTTTGAGATTGCCCGGCGCGACTTGGAAATTCGCGGCCCCGGCGAGTTTTTAGGCGCACGCCAATCGGGCGCACAGTTGCTGCGCTTTGCCGATTTGAATGAAGACCTGGAGATGGTTCACCTTGCACGCGCCGCCGCAGAGGTGATGCTGCGCAACCACCGCAGCGCCGCCGAACGCCACGTGGCGCGTTGGCTTGGAAGCAAGGCGGAGTATTTGAAGGCTTGACGCTTGCGTCCCCTCCAAGAAGGAGCGTCAGGGTGGGGGGCAGGCGTTGAATACTCACCGCTGCACAGCCCAGTTCCCCAAAACGGCGCTGTCGAAAGACACAATCACCTCATGACCCTCACTGAACTTCGCTACATCGTTGCTGTCGCCCGTGAAAAACATTTCGGCCGCGCAGCGGAGGCTTGTTTTGTCTCGCAGCCCACGCTCAGTGTGGCGATCAAAAAGCTCGAAGAAGAACTCGACGTCAAGTTGTTTGAGCGCGGTGCCAGCGAAATAAGCATGACCCCGCTGGGCGCAGAAATTGGTCGCCAAGCGCAGACGGTGATCGAGCAGGTTGCGGCCCTCCACGGACTCGCCAAGCGCGGCAAAGACCCGGTCAGCGGCCCGCTTCGACTCGGCGTGATCTACACGATCGGCCCGTACCTGCTGCCCGATCTGGTGAGGCAAGCGATCAAGCACGTGCCGCAGATGCCGCTGATGCTGCAGGAGAACTTCACCGCCAAACTGCTCGAGATGCTGCGCAACGGCGAACTCGATTGCGCGATCATGGCCGAGCCGTTTCCAGACACCGGCTTGGCGGCAGCGCCGCTCTACGACGAGCCGTTCGTGGCCGCGGTGCCGCGGCTGCACCCGCTTGCCAAGCGCAAAAGCATCGGCACCGACGAGTTGAAGAGCGAGACCATGCTGCTGCTCGGCACCGGTCACTGTTTTCGCGACCACGTGCTCGAGGTCTGCCCGGAGTACGCGCGCTTCGCAAGCAGCCCTGCCGAAGGCAACCTGGGCGGTTTCGAGGGCATCCGCAAAAGCTTCGAGGGCTCGTCGCTGGAGACGATCAAGTACATGGTCGCGTCGGGGATGGGCGTCACGGTCGTGCCGCAACTGAGCGTGCCGAAGGACAAGCAGCCGCACATCGTCTACGTGCCGCTCAAAAAGCCGGTGCCGACGCGCCGTGTGGTGCTGGTGTGGCGCCGCACTTTCACGCGCTACGAGGCGATCGCGGCACTGCGCAACGCCATCTACGCCTGCCCGCTCGAAGGCGTCGAGCGGTTGTCATAAGCGGGGCCCCATAGCGGTCGCCGATGCGCACCAGCCCGATCGGCTGGATGACCGGCAAGCCCGCCTGGCCCAGCCATTTAAGAGTGTTGACGTCGCCGTTGGCCGACGCAAGCTCCGACGGCCCGAGGGCGCCCTTTTTGCTGTACTTCGCGAACTCCGGGCGAAGCCGCTGACGGCAGCAGCCACCAAGCCGGCAAACCCGCGACGCAAAAGCCGTTGCTGCCCTGCGCGGCCTGCGCGGTTCCGATCTCCCGCAAGGCTTGGTTCGACGCAACAGAGAGAGCGGACAGAGCGCTCATGGACACCTTTGTCGATCGGCTCGGGCGGGTTGCGGCATGCGGGTCAGCAGCTTGTCGGACCGAGCTTGTGCAGCAAGCAACTGCAACGCGGCATGTTGACGACCGCGCCTTTGGTCGACCTTTGCAGCGCTTTGCGTCAAGTCAGGTTTGACGATGGCCAAAGTGCCAACTCGAGACATTGAATCTATCTATTCGATAGAAATCAACTATCGAAATGGGCCATCGACTTTCCTTAAACTTGTTGATGGGGTCGCCTTTCGCGCCCCGCCATGCGAAAAAAGGATCAAGTCATGTCGACCGAACTCAAGTGCCCAATGTCCAGCGCTGCCCGCAAACCCGCGCCGGTCAGCCGGCGAAACGCCGACTGGTGGCCCGAACAGCTGAACCTTAAATCGCTGCACCAGCAATCGTCGCTCTCGAATCCGATGGATCCGGATTTTAATTACACCGAAGAATTCAAGACCCTCGACCTGAACGCGGTGGTTCAGGACCTGCATGCCCTGATGACCGACTCGCAAGCCTGGTGGCCGGCCGACTACGGCCACTACGGCCCGTTCTTCGTTCGCATGGCCTGGCACGCGGCGGGCACCTACCGTATTTCCGACGGTCGCGGCGGCAGCGGCAGCGGTGAGCAGCGTTTCGCGCCGCTCAACAGCTGGCCCGACAACGGCAACCTCGACAAGGCGCGCCGCCTGCTCTGGCCGGTCAAGGCGAAGTACGGCCGCAAGCTGTCGTGGGCCGACCTGTTCATCCTGACCGGCAACGTCGCGATGGAGTCGATGGGGTTCAAGACCTTCGGCTTCGCTGGCGGTCGCCCGGACGTCTGGGAGCCGCAAGAAGAAATCAACTGGGGTCCCGAGACAACCTGGCTGGG
>JANPNT010000494.1:0-1521 GCA_031427655.1 Burkholderiales bacterium | reverse complement strand
CCCACGCTACCCAGCACCTGGCTGCCCGAAGTGATGCGAACGCGGCCGACTCGCTCGGTGGTGAAGAGCGCGCCGATGAACGACAGCGTCTGGTTGCCGACCACCAGCGGCACGAAGTAGGTGCCGAGCGAGGCGTTGCTCAGGTCAAAGAACTGCAGCGACGACGCTTGAGGCAGGTCGACATCGGTAAACACCGCGCCAAACCCGCTGACGGTGGCCGGTGTGGCCGAGCCGGGTACGAAAAAGGTGACGTCGGTAACGGTACTGCCCAGCGCGGTGAACAGCCGCTGCGCGCTGAAAGTGCTGAACAACGCCGAGTTGCCGGCGTTGATGTCGTCGAACCGCACCGGCGCGACGCCCGCGTTAGCGCTGACCTGAAAGCCGGTACCCGGCGTGGAAAACACTACGCCGCGCGGTGAATTGCTGTTGAAGAAGTTGGCCGGCAGATTGTTCGGCGCGGCCAGCGCATCAGGCACGCCGTCCCAGTTGATTTCGCGGCGCCCGGATCCAAAGCTGCCCGCGACATTGGGGTTGAGTCCGCCCAGGCTGGCACGATAGGCATCGACGGTGAGCTGTATCGCCGCCGCGTTGGCTCCGCCGACCGCAGTGACCAGCGGCACGGCGTTGGCCGTGGCAAGGGCAGTGATTGCCAACGCCAGAGAGGCAAACTTGACTGTTTTCATGGAGGTCCTAGAAAGTGGCGAGACAGGAAGGCAAACAGCAGCGCCTTGGAGCAACGGTCAGGAAAAAAATGTAGTGAATGCTAGCGACAGAACTCTCAGCGCGCACCCCCGTATTTAAGGGGTCACGATTAGTGCATGAGAGCAAGGTCACATCGCGGGCGGGCTCTGCGGGCGATCGATGTTCGGGCGTCTAAATTCACGACTCGGATGTCCGGCAGTGCTCCAAGTCGATATCCAACACGCCGTAGATCCCGGCCAAGTTAGGATCTTCAACGGATCTGCTCCGAACCAGCCGCATGCCAGTGCCCGCAAATGGCCGACAGCGTAAGCTCACTATCTTGCCTTGAAGTCGCCGTTCAACAAGGCGGGCCCGCGATGAAGTCGCCGCTACGGTTCCAAGCATCGAAAAACCGGTTGGCCGCCCATTTGACTCAAAGCATTTCTGTCGAGCGGACGGCCCTCATCACCTACAGCTCAGATCTCGGTTTGCTCGGCTATCTCTAGTGCGTCGTCCACCTCAATCCCCAGGTACCGCACGGTCGATTCAAGTTTGGAATGCCCGAGCAGCAACTGAGCCGCCCGCAGGTTCTTCTTGCGTCGGTAGATCAGAGTGGCCTTGGTTCGCCGCATCGAGTGCGTGCCGTAGTCCGCTGGATCAAGTCCAAGTTCCTCGACCCAGTTTTCGAGGATTCGCGCTTATTGCCGCGTTCCCAAATGTGGTGAGTTGTGGATGCGACTCGGAAACACGAAGTCGTCAGACCTCAGCCCTGCTTGCTTGATCCACTTCTGGACTGCGTCGCGGGTGGCCGGGGTGATCTCGAACTGCACAGGACGCTGT
>JANPNT010000493.1:0-1533 GCA_031427655.1 Burkholderiales bacterium | reverse complement strand
GGCGACGTGGCCTTCAAGCTGCACGATACCTATGGCTTCCCGCTCGACTTGTCGGCGGACGTGTGTCGCGAGCGCGGGGTGGAGGTGGACGAGGCCGGCTTCAACACCGCCATGGACAAGCAAAAAGCCCAGGCGCGCGCGGCTGGCAAATTCAAGATGGACAAAGCGCTGGATTACAGCGGCGACAGCAACACCTTTGTGGGCTATGACAAACTGGAGATTGCTACTAAAATTGTAGCTATCTATGTAGACGGAACGGGGACTTCAGCGCTAAAAGAAGGTCAATCTGGCGTTGTGGTGCTGGAAACCACACCGTTCTATGCCGAGTCCGGCGGGCAAGTGGGGGACGAGGGCCGCATCATTGCGGGCGAATCGTCCAAGGCGGCCAAATTTGAGGTGTTGGACACGCAAAAAATCAAAGCCGATGTATTTGGCCACCACGGCACGGTCAGCCACGGCACGCTTAAAGTAGGTGACAGCGTAACCGCCCAGGTCAACACCGCCGTGCGCGCGCAAACCATGCGCAACCATTCGGGCACCCACTTGATGCACAAAGCGTTGCGCGAGGTGCTGGGTGCCCACGTCACGCAAAAGGGTTCGCTGGTGAATGCACAGCGCACCCGGTTTGACTTTTCGCACAACGCCCCGGTCACTGAAGTGCAAGTGCGCGAGATTGAGGGACGGGTGAACGCCGAAATTCTGGCCAACGCGGCCACCCAGGCCGTGGTCATGGACATCGAATCCGCCCAAAAGACCGGCGCGATGATGCTGTTTGGCGAAAAATACGGTGAGACGGTGCGCGTGCTGGACATTGGCTCCACCCGCGAGTTGTGCGGTGGTACGCACGTGGCTCGCACGGGTGATATTGGCCTGTTCAAGGTGGTGAGTGAAGGCGGCGTGGCCTCTGGTGTGCGGCGTATTGAAGCCGTCACGGGGGAGGGCGCTCTGGCCTATTTGCAAGATTTGGAAGATGCTGTCGGCAAGGCTGCTGGCGCGCTCAAAGCCCCGGTGGTGGAGCTGAACGAGCGCATCGTCAGCTTGGTCGATCACGTCAAGGCGTTGGAGAAAGAAGTTACTGCGCTCAAAGGCAAACTGGCCTCCGCCCAGGGGGATGAGATGCTGTCGCAGGCGCAAGAGCTGACAGGCAAAGATGGCAAAACCCTCAAGCTGCTGGTTGCCCGCCTCGACGGTGCCGACGCCAAAACCCTGCGCGAGACCATGGACAAGCTCAAGGACAAGCTCAAGACGGCGGTCATCGTGCTGGCCGCGGTGGACGGCGACAAGGTGCAGATCGCTGCGGGCGTCACCGCCGACAGCGTGGGCAAGGTCAAGGCGGGCGAACTGGTCAACTTTGTCGCCCAGCAGGTGGGCGGCAAGGGCGGCGGCAAGGCCGACATGGCTATGGCCGGCGGCTATATCCGGCGTTTATCAGCGATACGCTTGTGGCCGCCTTTAGGTCCTGGGAAAAGACCTATCCATCATTTGTGTCCGCTCATGCCATATTGATAGGCGCTGAAACAAGAACTTCGGCGC
>JANPNT010000492.1:0-1508 GCA_031427655.1 Burkholderiales bacterium | reverse complement strand
AAGGCCATCGGCCACACGCCAGCGCCCGGCGATCAGCAAGCAGCGGAGAAAGAGCGAGCGCGCCTCGAACTCAACCGCAGCCTGCGCGAAGGACCAAGCCAACAGAAAGCGGCCCCGGTCAAGGCGCAGGGGGGAACTGTCGAGCATGCAGACCCGGCGGGTGAGAGTGTCCGTCGATCATCAGCGATTCGCGAACGGCAGCTGGTCGCAGCGTTTGACAAGGCGTTGCGCGACGGCAAGGTCCCGGTCAACTTGCGCGACCAAATGCGCGAGCGCATGGCCGCTGAAGGGGCTCGGCGTGCAGGGCAGAGCGAGCGATTCAATGTTCGCGTCTATGACCTGAAGGCGCCTCGGGCCAAGCCCAAGACGCTCAAGGTCGGTCCTCAGAGGGTCGCCGACCGCGAGCGGTCGCGTTAGACGTCGACCACGACGTCATGCATACGACCGGTGTCGGGCAGTGAGATCGGATCGCTGGCAGGCCGCACCCGTCCCTGAGCTGTCCTTCAGTCACCCACCCTGATCATCAGCGATGAAGCGAAGCAGCCATTCGCCGGCGCCAGCCGACCTCACAGTCCCGGTCATGAGACGACGACCGCCAACGTCTGCATCTCAGATGCACGCAGCGATTCTTATCTCAACCCGGTGCGTCTCGCGTCCGGCCCGGTGAGGTACAGGTGAACTTAGCGTGATCGGGGCCGCCACTCGCTGATGAATCCGTTCCGGTTGGGCATTTCCACTCTAGGCAACGAGGTGGCTGTCATCGCCAGATCTTCGGAGACGATCCCGTTCTGGAAGAGGATGTAGGCGCTGACCGCATAGACATCGTCGTTGCTCAGGCTCATCGGCTTGTTGATGGGCATGGCCCGGCGCACATAGTCGAACAGCGTCGTGGCATATGGCCAGTAGCTGCCCACGGTTCGCACCGGCTTGGCGCTGGCGAGCGACCCAAAGCCGCCGACCAGCGCATCGGCAGGTTGGCCGGCACCTTTCTCGCCATGGCAGGCAAGGCACTTCAATCGGTAGACGCCAGCGCCTTGTTTGGCCGTGCCGCTGCCCGCCGGCAGGCCGGCGCCGCTGGGCGCGATGCTCAGGTCCCAGGCGGCGATCTCGTCGGCCGTCGCGACACGGCCGAAGGCGGGTTGTGCGGAGGGCGGCGCCGAGCCGCCCGTGGGCGTGGCGCATGCACCGAGGGCGGCTACCACGATCAGGCCCAGGGCCAGGCGTTCAGACGTAGACATTTTTGACACTCCCGTCCGCATTGACTTGCCAGGTGACGACCGAGTTGTTGTGAAA
The DNA here is from genome assembly GCA_031427655.1 of Burkholderiales bacterium. GTDB lineage: Bacteria > Pseudomonadota > Gammaproteobacteria > Burkholderiales > Burkholderiaceae_C > JANYJJ01. The sequence continues at coordinate 215 of JANPNT010000492.1, read as the reverse complement.
GCGGTTGTCGGGGGCGTATTCGCTGATGAAGGCCTTGCGCGCCGGCTGCGTGTTGCCCTTCTCGTCGGTGGCCCGGCTTTGCAGCAGCGCGGGCCCGCCCCAGCAATTTCCGAGCCGGCCCATGAGCCAATGCTGAACGGGCCTGATCAGCTCGAATGGCGGTAATCCGCCGTTATCGCCCCGCACGCGGCCAGCTCTTCCTCGTGACCGGCCTC
>JANPNT010000491.1:0-3538 GCA_031427655.1 Burkholderiales bacterium | reverse complement strand
GCTTTGCTGACCGGAATTTCATGCTGCAAAGCGAGGAAGGCCAAAAAGGCTCCGCCGCACATTTTGAGTGCGCCCGGCACGATCCAACCCGGCCCGGCGACGATCACTGCGGCCCACCAGCGGTGGCGGTTGGCGGCGGTTTTTTCGGGCAAGAAGCGCAGGTAGTCAACCTGCTCGCCAATTTGCACCACCAGCGAAAACGCCACCGTGGCAGCAGCGCCAAACATCACCACATCGAAGCCGCTGCTGTTCGACACACCGCCAATCAGCGTGGTGAAGTCGCTGTAGGCCTCGGGTTTTTTGATGAGCACTGCGATGTAGGGCAGCACAAACAACACCATCCACACCGGCTGCGTCCACCATTGCAGACGCTGGATCAGGGTGATGCCGTGCATGACCAAGGGCACCACCACCAGCGACGCCACCAAGTAGCAAACCGCGATGGGCCAATTGAAATACATCTGCAAGGCCAAGGCCAAGATGGCGGCTTCCAGTGCAAAAAAGATGAAGGTGAAGCTGGCGTACACCAAGGACGTGACGGTGGAACCCAGGTAGCCAAAACCGGCCCCGCGCGTGAGCAGGTCCATGTCCACGCCGTATTTGGCGGCGTAATAGCTGATGGGCAGACCGGTCAGGAAAGTGATGAGACTGACCACCAAGATGGCCCACAGCGCATTGGTGAAGCCGTAGCTCAACGCAATGGCCCCGCCGATGGCTTCAAGCGCCAGAAAAGACGTGGCTCCGAAAGCGGTGTTGGCGACCCGAAATTCGCTCCATTGGCGAAAGCTGCGCGGCGTGAAGCGCAGCGCGTAGTCCTCCATCGACTCATTGGCCACCCAGGAGTTGTAGTCGCGCCGAATGCGGAAGATCTTTTGCGGCTGGGTGGCCGTCTGGCTGGACATGCGGGGGTGCTCCTGCGCGGTTGGATGGGGCCGTTTGTAACGCAGCAAGAAACGCTCCACCTTCTACAAGGCCGCGCGGCAGTGTGACCATGACGGCGCGCGTTGGGACTACGTTGATTGACGTATTCGCGCTGCGCAGGCTCTCTCGCACCATCTCTCTAAGCCGCTTCGTACCTCAACCCATCCGCCTGGAGAGCCCGTTATGACCACACGCAAATCCGACCTCAAGCCTGACCGTGCTTTTGTCCAAACCTCACCCGACGCCAACCGCCGCAGGCTGATTCAAGGCGCGGCTGCGCTGCCGGTGCTGGGCCTGGCAGGCTTGAGTGGCTTGAGCTATGGCCAGGCCACCGCCACGGTCAACACCACCAAAATGGCCATCACCGACACCGAAGTCACGGTGGGGCAATTGCACTCCAGCACTGGCACCATGGCCATCTCTGAGACGGGCGCGATCCAAGCCGAGCAGTTGGCCATTGACCAGATCAACGCCATGGGCGGCATCCTCGGTCGCAAGATCAAAGTCATCAAAGAAGACGGTGCGTCCGACTGGCCCACCTTTGCCGAGAAGTCGAAAAAGCTGCTCATCAACGACAAGGTTGCGGCGGTTTTTGGCTGCTGGACCAGCGCCTCGCGCAAGGCCGTGCTGCCGGTGTTCGAGAAGGAAAACGGCCTGCTTTACTACCCCACCTTTTACGAAGGCCTGGAGCAAAGCAAGAACGTGATCTACACCGGTCAAGAAGCCACGCAGCAAATTCTGTACGGCCTGGATTGGGCGCAGAAGGACAAGAAAGCCAAGACATTTTTCTTGATCGGCTCCGACTACATCTGGCCGCGCACCTCGATGAAGATCGCGCGCAAGCACGTCGAGAATTTCCAGAAGGGCAAGATCGTCGGCGAGGAGTACTACCCGCTGGGCAGCACCAACTTCGGCAGCTTGATGAACAAAATCAAGCTGGCCAAACCGGACTGCATCTTCACGGCCGTGGTCGGCGGCAGCAACGTGGCTTTCTACAAGGCGCTGAAGGCGGCAGGCATCACCGGCGACAAACAGCTGCTGCTGACGCTGGCGGTCACCGAGGACGAAATGACCGGCGTGGGCGGCGAAAACTTCGCCGGTTTTTACTCGTCGATGAAGTACTTCCAGTCCCTGGACAACGAGAACAACAAGAAGTTCGTGGCGGCCTTCAAGGCCAAGTACGGCAAAGACGCGGTCATCGGCGACGTGACGCAGGCCGGCTACTTGGGCCCGTGGTTGTGGAAGGCGGCGGTCGAGATGGCCGGCAGCTTCGACGTTGACAAGGTCGTGGCCGCTTCCAGGACCGGCAAGATCGAGCTGAAAACCGCCCCCGAGGGTTACGTGCGGCTAGACCCGAACCACCACTTGTGGAGCAAGTCGCGCATTGCCAAGGGCAACCCCGACGGCACGTTCAAGGTGGTCGCGGAATCACCGGAACTCATCAAGCCCGATCCATTCCCCAAGGGATACCAATAACCCACCCCCGGAGCGCCTTGCGGCGGGAGTGGTTGACCACCCCCGAGGGGCCTTCGGCCCTTCCCCCTCAAGGGGGCAACACCAGCAGACCGGCAAAGCCGGATCTGCGGTGTTTGCTTGATATCTGATTCGCCTTTGGAGTACCCCGCATGAGCTTTTCTGAAATGCTGAACATCGGCCTGATGCAAGGCTTTGCGGGCCTCAGTTTGTTTGCCGTGCTGCTGTTGATGGGCTTGGGTTTGGCCATCATCTTTGGGCAAATGGGCGTCATCAACATGGCGCACGGCGAGTTCATGACGGTGGGCGCGTACACCATTTACCTGGGCTCGCGACTCGCCGGCGACCACCTGCCGCAAATGCTGCCCTACTACTTTCCGCTGGCGGTAATGTTGGCGTTTGGGTTTGCCTTCGCGCTGGGCTGGATGGTCGAGTGGAGCCTGATACGTCACCTCTACAAACGCCCGCTCGACACCCTGTTGGCCACTTGGGGCATCAGCCTGGCGATGCAGCAAATGTTTCGCACTTTCATCGGGCCGAAAGAGGTGAGCCCGACCTTGCCCGATTGGTTGATGGGATCGTGGGCACCGGCGCCGGGTTTGGACATTCCCATCAACGGCATGTTTGTGTTGGCGCTGACCACCATCGTGACGCTGAGCGTGTTGTTGGCCCTCAGCAAAAGCCGCTGGGGTCTGCGCGTGCGTGCCACGGTGAGCAATCGCGCCATGGCCAACGCCACCGGCATTGACACCAAAAAAACCGACCGCCTCACCTTCGCCATCGGCTGCGGCATTGCAGGCATGGCGGGCGCGGCCTTCACCACCATCGGCTCCACCGGCCCCACCTCGGGCCAGCTCTACATCGTCGACTCATTCCTGGTGGTGACCTTTGGCGGCGCGGCCAGTTTGCTCGGCACGGTGGTGTCCGCCTTCGGCATTGCGCAGACCCAGTCGATCAGCGAATTCTTTTTGACGGGTTCGATGGCCAAGGTATTGACGCTGTCGCTCATCGTGTTGGTTTTGATGATCCGCCCGCAAGGCTTGTTCGCCAGCAAGGTGCGCCGTTGATGTTTGATTTTGCGACAACGCCTGCCTTCACTTTCACCGCGAGCACCATTTCATGACCGCCCTCCTGGCCTTGATCA
>JANPNT010000490.1:0-16522 GCA_031427655.1 Burkholderiales bacterium | reverse complement strand
AAGTCATTGATCAGAAACGGGAATTTTGGTAGGCCGTGTAGGACTTGAACCTACGACCAAAGGATTATGAGTCCTCTGCTCTAACCAACTGAGCTAACGGCCCGAAGGCACGATTGTAGGCAGGGGCTGAACGATGATCACTTCGAACTCAAGGCATTGCTCACCAAACGCGAGGTGATGTCGACGATCTGAATCATGCGGTCGTAGGCCATTCGGGTCGGGCCTATGACGCCCAGCGTACCGACCACTTGGCCGTCAACTTCGTAGGGCGACGACACGATCGACAGCTCTTCAAACGGCACGACCATGCTTTCGCCGCCGATGTAAATGCGCACGCCTTCGGCGCGGCTGCTGCCTTCCAGCAAGCGCATGAGTTGGGTTTTTTGCTCGAACAAATCAAACAGTTTGCGCAGGCTGCCCATATCGCTGGAGAAGTCTTGAACCGTCAGCAAATTGCGTTCGCCGCTGATGACGACTTGCTCTTGGCTGTCGGCGATGGCGTCGCTGCCGGCTTGCACTGCCGCTTGCATGAGGGTGGCAATCTCGCCGCGCAGTTGATCGACCTCGGTTTTGAGGCGTTCGCGCACGGCTTCGATGGTCAAACCGGCGTAGGTGGCGGTGAGGTAGTTGCTGGCCTCAACGAGCTGAGTTTGGGTGTAGTCCTGGGCGGTGAAAATAACGCGGTTTTGCACGTCGCCGTCGGGGGCCACCAGGATCACCAACACGCGGCGCTCGCTGAGGCGCATGAACTCGATGTGGTGAAACACGCTGACTTTGCGGGGCGCGGTCACCACGCCCACAAAGCTGGACAAGCTGGACAGCAGCTGCGCAGCGTTGGCGATCACGCGCTGCGGTTGGTCGTGTTGAAGCTGTGGCTCTACTGGCGCGCCAGAGCCAAATTGCAATGACTGAGCGGCTGCGCCAAATTGCAGTGGCTGTGCGGTGAGCATGGTGTCCACAAACAAGCGGTAGCCGCGCGCAGTGGGAATGCGCCCGGCGCTGGTGTGCGGGCTGGCGATGAGGCCAAGGTCTTCCAAATCGGCCATCACGTTGCGGATGGTGGCGGGCGAAAGGTCCAGGCCCGAGGCGCGCGACAAGGTGCGTGAACCCACCGGCACACCGTCGGAGATGTAGCGCTCGACAAGGGTTTTGAGTAAGGTTTTGGCGCGGTCATCCATCGTGGATTTCATTGTAGGTGGCACCCGTTGATGCCCGGCACCACAGGCCCGGTGCGCAAGTCGCTGTGGTGTAATTCTTCATGGCAAGTCGCTTCAAACACGCCGCTTTGGTGGGCAAATACAACGCCTCGAACAACTCAAGCATGCGCAGCGTGCTGGACGAGATCGCGCAATTTTTGATAGCCCAAGGCCTGGAGGTTTCGCTGGAACGCGAGACCGCGCTGAACACCGGCATCAGCGATCACGGCGCGCTCACGCCGGCGGAAATTGGCCAGCGCTGCGACATCGCGGTGGTGGTGGGCGGAGACGGCACCATGCTCGGAATTGCACGCCAATTGGCCCGCTTTGGCACGCCGATGGTGGGCATCAACCAGGGCCGTCTGGGCTTCATTACCGACGTGGCGATGGATCAATATGCGCAAGCCCTGACGCCCATGTTGGCCGGTGAATATGTCGAAGAGCGCCGCACCATGCTCGAAGGCGGCGTGTGGCGCGACGACGAGTTCATCTTCGAGAGTTATGCCTTGAACGATGTGGTGGTCAGCCGCGGCGTGAGTGCCAGCATGGTGGAGTTAGAGGTGCGTTCAGGGGCCGAAAGCGTCACGCACATGCGGGCGGACGGCTTGATCGTGGCGTCGCCCACCGGCTCGACTGCTTATGCGCTGTCAGCGGGCGGACCCATCTTGCACCCGAGCATTGCGGGTTGGGTGCTGGCCCCGATTGCACCGCATGATTTGTCAAACCGCCCCATCGTGTTGCCCGACGCTGGCGAGATCAGCATTCACATCGTCAACGGCCGCGATGCCAGCGTGAACTTCGACATGCAAAGCTTGGCCAGCCTGATGCAAGGGGACCGCATCACGGTGTGCCGCTCGGTGCACCAAGTTCATTTTTTGCATCCGCGCGGTTGGAGCTATTACGCCACCTTGCGCGGCAAGCTGCACTGGAATCAAGGCGCGACATAGCGCTTTTTGCTCGGGCCTGAAACAACATGCTGAGAAGTTTGTCGCTGCGCGACTTTGTGATCGTCACTTCGCTTGAAGTCAACATGCAGTCGGGCTTCATGGTGCTGACGGGCGAGACCGGTGCGGGCAAGTCCATCTTGATCGACGCCTTGCAATTGGCGCTGGGCAGCCGAGGCGATGCGGGCGTGGTGCGCGAAGGCGCGGCGCGCGCTGAAATTACCGCTGAGTTCGACACGCCCGGCTCACTGACCGAATGGCTGAATGCGGCGGGCTTTGATGTGAGTGAGACGCTGCTGCTGCGCCGACACATCGACGCGCAGGGCAAGAGCCGCGCTTGGGTCAACGGCAGTGCTGCCACCTTGGCGCAACTTCGTGAAGCGGCCGACCACTTGGTAGACATTCACGGCCAGCACGCTTGGCAAAGTTTGACGCGCCCAGCCTCGGTTCGCGATTTGCTCGATGCATACGCAGGAGTGCAAACCGCCCCATTGACGCAAGCTTGGGCGCACTGGAAACAGGCTGCTGAAGCCCTCAAGCAAGCACAAAGCCAGCACGCAGATTTAGACCGCGAACGCGAACGCCTGAGCTGGCAAATTGGCGAGGTCAACAAGCTCGCGCCGGGTGCTGCTGAATGGGCGGAGTTGAGCGCCGAGCATCAACGCTTGTCGAATGCGCAGTCGTTGATCGACGCGGCGCGCGCAGCACTCAATGTGGTGAGCGGATCTGACAACAGCGCCGACGACAACGCCGAAGCGCTGACCGCGCGAGCCACCGACGCTTTGCAAGAAGTGGCCAGTTTCGACGCGCAGTTGGCCTCGGTCATCGAGGTGCTGCAAGGCGCGCAAGCCCAGTTGCAAGACGCCGGGCACACCTTGAGCAGCTACTTGAACCACACCGAGGTCGAGCCCGAGCGCCTGCGCGAGTTGGACGAACGCTTGGCCGCGTGGATCAGCCTAGCGCGCCGCTACCGTCGACCTGCTGCAGAGCTGCCTGCGTTGTGGGCGCAGTGGAAGGACGAGTTGCGCGCGTTGGATGCAGCCAGCGACTTGGACGCCCTGCGGGGTGCGCTTGAAGCGGCCCAGACCACCTTTCAAGCACAAGCTAAATCGGTCTCCAAGGCGCGCGAAAAAGCAGCACCGCTCCTGGCTGCCAAGGTGAGCTCAGCCATGCAGCAACTTGGCATGGCGGGCGGTCAGTTTGAGATTGCCTTGACGGCGTCTGATGCACCGCAAAGTTACGGCATGGAGTCGGCCGAGTTTTTGGTGGCGGGCCACGCGGGCAGCACGCCGCGACCTTTGTCCAAAGTTGCCTCGGGCGGCGAGCTGTCGCGTATCGCTTTGGCGATTGCCGTGACCACCAGCGAGTTGGGCAGCTCGGGCACCCTCATATTCGACGAAATCGACGCTGGTGTGGGTGGCGCGGTGGCTGAAACCGTGGGCCGTTTGATGAAGCAATTGGGGCGCGACCGGCAGGTCATGGCGGTGACGCACTTGCCCCAAGTGGCGGCCTGCGCCGACCATCACTTGGTGGTTTCCAAGCGCCTGCGTGACGGGCGCACGCAAAGCGAAGTCCAGGCGCTGGACGGCGAGGCGCGCGTAGGTGAAATTGCGCGCATGCTTGGCGGTGAGCGCTTGTCGGGAACCAGCACGGCGCACGCGCAAGAGTTGCTCAACACCGGGGCAGCCGTCAAAAAACCTGGCCCCAAACCCACCGCAAAACGATGACCAACACCAACTGGGCCGATCTGGCTTCCGTCGACAGCGGCACCAAGCGAGAACTGGTGTTGGTGACGGGCATTTCAGGCTCCGGCAAATCGGTGGCGCTGCATGCGTTGGAAGACGCCGGCTTCTTTTGCGTAGACAACTTGCCGCCCGAGCTGCTGCGTGGCTTTTTGAAGTTGGAGCGCGAGCGTTTGTCCCCGCGCGTGGCCATTGCGATCGACGTGCGCAGCGCGGGTTCATTGCCGTTTTTGCTGCCTTTGATGGATCAGCTTCGCCAGGAAGGCGTGTCAGTCCAGTCGGTTTTTTTAGACGCCAACACCGATGCACTGGTCCGCCGGTTTTCAGAAACACGGCGCCCGCATCCGTTGACGCAGGCCGCCGCCGACCGGGGCCACGGACATGGGCAAGCAGCAGGACATGACCGCCGCGAATCTGATGCCGCACCCAGCGGCAACCGCGCGCTGGTAGACGCCATCGAGCTGGAACGCGAGCTGCTCGCTGAGTTGCGCGAAGTTTCCACGGTCATCGACACGAGCCAGCTGCGCGCCCCGCAACTTCGCGCTTGGGTCCGCGACTTGGTCAAAGCCAGTGGTTCCAACTTGACCTTGGTGTTTGAGTCGTTTGCTTTCAAGCACGGCGTGCCGCTGGACGCCGACTATGTCTTCGATGTGCGCGTGCTGCCCAACCCGCACTACATTACCGAAATGCGCCACCACACGGGGCGCGACGCCGATGTGGCGCAGTACCTGGCGGCGCAACCTGAAGTGGGTGAAATGCTGGGCCAGATCGCAACGTTTTTAGCGCGCTGGTTGCCAGCATTTGAGGCCGATCAGCGCAGTTACCTGACAGTGGCCATTGGCTGCACAGGCGGGCAGCACAGGTCGGTGTACTTTGTTGAGCAGCTCGCCAAGCAATTTGCTTCCAAGGCCGTTACCTTGATCCGGCACCGCGAGCTCGACGCGCGGACTTGATCTAACTGAGCAGCAATTTGCGCAGAGGCGCAGGCAGGCCCAAGGCCAATGCGACCTCAGCGCTGCACCACTTGCCAACGGCTTGTGAACCAGCGCACATTGTGCTGATGGCTTCAACGCGCGCCGCACTGGTGCGCACCGGCAGAGTCCACCGCACGGGGTGCAACGTCCAATCCAAGTGAGTCAATGTGTGAGTGAAACTGGGCAGACGCTCGGCTTCGCCCGGCCAGGCAGCCGCGCCCGCGACCGCATCGAGTGCTTCAAACGATGCAAATTCGGGCAGGCTCCAAAGCCCTGCCCACACGCCGACGTCGGGCCGCTGAACCAACCAGATTTGATTTTTCCAACTGAGCCACAACCACACATGCTCGCGTTTGCTACGCTTGAGCTTGCGGGTTTTGACCGGAAAACGCTCCGGTTGGCCCAAGTGCTCGGCCACGCAAGTTAATTGAACCGGACACAGCAAACACTGCGGTGATCGGGCGCTGCACAGCGTGGCACCCAAGTCCATCAGGCCTTGGGTGTAGGCCTCGACGCCAACGGCAGGCAGCAGCTCGGTGGCCTGCGTCCACAGCGCGCGTTCCTGCGCAGCCACGCTGAGGTCGCCGTCAAAACCCAACACGCGTGTGAGCACCCGCTTGACGTTGCCGTCCAAGATGGCCACGCGCTCGCTGAAACAAAAAGCAGCGATGGCGGCCGCCGTTGAGCGGCCGATGCCGGGCAGGGTTTGAAGGGCCGTGCTGTGGTTCGGAAACGCGCCGCCATGGTCTGCCACCACCGCCTGCGCGCAGCGGTGCATGTTGCGGGCGCGGCTGTAGTAGCCCAAGCCGCTCCACAACGCGAACACCTCGTCCAGCGTGGCCGAGGCCAAGGATTGAACGTCGGGAAATTTGTCGAGAAAGCGGGCGTAGTAGCCCAACACCGTGGTGACTTGGGTTTGCTGCAACATGACTTCGGACAGCCACACGCGGTACGGGTCGCGGGTGTTTTGCCACGGCAGGCTGTGCCGACCATGCACGCGCTGCCAAGCGATGACGCGACCCGAAAAGTCAGACTGCATGCGCACTCGGGGCGGTCAGGCTTGTCGCCGGTCTACGATGAAGTCGAGATCCAGGTCCAAATCGAGCGCCGGTGTGCGACACGGGGGCGCGGCCGCGTGGGCTTGCAGGGCGCGCGTCAATTCACGGACACGGCCCAGCTTCTCCTGCAAGCCAGCGTCTGTGGCTTCGACCTCGTTCAGCCGGGTTTCCAGCTCACCGGTGGCCGATTGAATGCGCTCAAGCGTCGCGTAGCGGCTGCGGAAGTCGAGCCGCCGCTGGCGCAGTTGCGTTTCAACTTGCACCGTGGCGTTTTTGTTCCACAGCTCCAGCTCGGCACTGGCCGCCTCAAACACCACACGCAACTTGGACAGCAGCATTTGACAAAACTGCTCGAAGAACCGCGGCTGCGCTAAGCGGTAAGACTGCGACAGCCCAAGGTACCGAACGTAGCCGCTCTCAATTTGATCCAGATCGGCCTGATAGCGCTCCAGGGCCACGCCTTCGGGCAGCATCAAAGCAAAACCATATTCAGCGTTCAAGCGTAGGAAGGAAGCGGCCAGCATTTCGCGTATCTCTGCACTTTGAACTTGAGCCGCTGTCACGCGTTCGCGCAGGCGCATGCACATTTCGGCGAACGATTTCTTGGCACCCCACTTGATGACAGAGATGCCAAAGGCACGTTGCAGCGTCAGCAATTCCTCACGCAAGCGGTCACTCGACAGGCCCCACTGCATATCTTTAAGCAGGCGCGAGTGAACGGTGCGCACGGCTTGCAGCCCGCCGGTGCACATTTCAAACTCAGCCACATCGCTGCGCACGCGCGCCAAAATGCGGCCAACTTTTTCACCGCTCTTGCCGCGAAGACCGCGCAGTTCCAAAGTTTGCTCTGCCAATTGACGCCTGCTCTCGCTGAGTCGGCGCACCACCAAGTTCTCGATGTAGCGGCTCACCTCAACCAGGCTTTGCGACAGCACGGCGCGCCGCTGTGGCATCAGTTGTTCTGCCAAAGCGGCCTCTAGCGCGGGCAAGCGACTGGCCTGCAGGCCTTCTTCATCACGCAACACGCGTGCCGCCAAGGCCTGCCGCGCTGACAACGGGAACACCCGCGAGGTGGCAATGTTCAACACCTGCGCCGTGCTTTCTTGCTGCGCGGTGATTTGGCGCGCTACCTCGGCGGCCGACGCCAAAGGGTCGGCCAGGGCGTCGATTTTGTTTAGCACCACAAAGCGCGCCATCGCATGCGCGCCCAAGTGGTCACGCCAAATTTCCATGTCGGAGTGGGTGACACCGGTGTCGGCACCCAAGATGAAAACGGTGGCGTGCGCGCTGGACAGCAGTCCCAGGGTCAACTCTGGCTCCGCGCCCAAAGCATTTAAGCCCGGCGTGTCCAGCACCACCAAGCCTTGTTGCAGCAACGGGTGCGGGTAATTGATGAGGGCGTGTCGCCACACCGGCACTTCAACGCGGCCGTTGGCGTCCTGCGGTGGGTTGTCGTTCGGGCGCGCGTCGTCCCAAAACCCCAAGTCGCGCGCCTCTTGGCGGCCCACCCATTGAGTGCGAGTGACCTCGGACAAGGCCTGCGTCAACAAGTCTGGCGAGTGCGCGTCGAGCGCCCTGTGGGTCCAGCTCTTGGGTAAATTGCGCAACTCGCTCAGTGGTGTGCCCTTCAGCCGCGTGGCAATCGGCAGCAACGCCAAAGCAGGCGCGGCTTGGGGGTCAAAGCCCAGTTCGACTGGGCACATGGTGGTACGGCCCGGCGCCGCAGGCATCGCGCGCTGGCCCAAGTCGGCAAAGAAAATGGCGTTGATCAGCTCAGACTTGCCGCGCGAAAACTCGGCCACAAACGCGACCACCAGTTTTTCGTTTTCAAGCCGATGGTGCAAGCCCGTGAGCGTGGGATCGCCCCCAGCGTCGACCAAGTCGTGCTCCTCGAGGTACTGCGATAAAGCATCGACGCGCAAACAAGCCTGCGCTCGCCAAGCGCTCAGCTGATCAAGCTCACGTTCAAAGGCAGCGGTCATCGGTCAACAGGCGGGGTTTTGGGCGGGCTCACGGTCGGCAAATACACGTCTCTTTTCATCGTAGCCCAGGGGCGGCGCGATTCAGGCCGCAACACATTTGCTCACTCAGTGTTTCGCGCGCTTGCGCCAACTCATTCACACCCAGCGCGTCCTCAAACTTAGCGCTTTTGGCAAGTGGCGCAGAAAAACGTCGAGCGCTGACCTTGCACAATTTTGCGGATGGGCGTGGCGCACACATGGCAAGGCTGTCCAGCGCGTCCGTACACATTTGCGTGAGATTGAAACTCTCCCGACATCCCATGCGCATCGCGAAAGTCACGCAGGGTGGAGCCACCCAAACGCAATGCCTGGGCCAAAGTTGACCGCACGGCGTGGCACAAGCGCTCGCTGCGCGGCTTGCTGAGTTTGTCGCTGCGAAGGCGCGGGTCGATGCCCGCAGTGAACAAGGCCTCACAAGCGTAGATGTTGCCAGCCCCCACCACGATGTCACCCGCCAACAACGCTGTTTTGATGGCCACCTTGCGGCGCTTCAAGGCGGCGTGAAGTTGCGCGCCAGTGAAGGCCGCATCGAAAGGCTCCACACCCAAATTTGCCAACAACTTGGCGGCACTGCCAGTGCCCAAACTGGGCGACCACACCACCGCGCCAAAGCGGCGCGGATCGGTCAGGCGCAGCGTGCCCTGCGTGGTGACCAAATCAAAATGGTCATGCTTACCCGGATCGGTCACCTGATCGCTGAAAGCCAAAGAACCCGACATGCCCAAGTGCATGAGCAAGCCACCCGCTGCGGGCTGACCATCGTCCCGGCCGTCTAGGGGCAGCCACAGGTACTTGCCGCGCCGCACGACCGCCCCCACGCGGCTGTGGTGCAGTGCCAGAGCGTCGCAGCCCAGTGGCCAACGCAGCGGTTTGCCCATGCGCACGTGCACGACGCTGGCACCTTGTATGCGCTGGGCAAAGCTCAGGCGAGTGGTTTCAACTTCAGGCAATTCGGGCATGCGGGGAATTATCACGAGGAATGCGGGTCGCACTTTGCGAAGCTCGGCGGCGCAAGGCCTTGACCGGGCACACAGAACACTAGAATGATTTCCAGCCACCGGAGTTGTTGATGCCAGCACCTTTTTTTACGCGCCCACAGGCACACCAAGCACTGATGCGGTCCTCGGGCGAAGCACTGCGAGCGGCCTGTTTGTCGTTGGGTTTTGTGTCGTTTTTGCCCTCACTCGCACTTGCCCAAACTGCCCCCCTCGTGGTCGCTCCTGCGGCCACAGAAATTGACAATTCCAAGCTCGACGCCGCGCTTTTTTATCAGCTGCTGATCGGCGAAATCGAGTTGCGTTCGGGCGAGGCAGGCACGGCCTACCAAGTGTTGCTGGACGCTGCCCGCAAGTCCAAAGACCCGCAGCTGTTCCGCCGCGCCACCGACATCGCGCTGCAAGGCCGCGCAGGCGATCAAGCGCTGGCCGCCGCAAGCGCTTGGCGAACCGCATTGCCGACGTCGATTGAGGCGCATCGTTATGTGATTCAACTCTTGGTCGTCCTGAACCGCGTGCCCGAGACAGCTGATGTGATGAAGTCGCTCCTCAACATCACGCCTGCACCCGAACTGGTGGCACAGATTTACGGCTTGCCGCGCTTCTTTGGCCGTGCAGCCGACCGTGCTGCGGCAGCTAGAGCGGTAGAGCAAGCACTGCGTCCTCACGCGGGTGGCAACAACACGCCAGCCGTTCAAAACGCAGTGGCCGTGACGCAAGGAAGAAGCTTGTTGATGGCGGGCGATGCGCCAGGTGCGCTGGCCTTGGCACAGCGTGCTCACTCGCAAGACCCGGCCAGCGAAGGCGCAGCGTTGCTATCGCTGGAAATGATGCCCGGCACCGCAGGCGCTGAAGCCCTCGTGCAAAGTTATTTGAAAAGCCAGCCGCAAAGCGACGACATTCGCACGGTTTATTCGCGCGTTTTGACCAGTTCTCAACGCTTGGCCGACGCCTTGGTGCAGATCGAAGCCGTAACCCGCAACCAGCCGAACCACGCCGCCCCTTGGTTGATGCAAGGCGCTTTGCAGCTGGAGTTGCGCCGCCCCGCTGAGGCGACGGCTGCTTTGACGAAATTTGTGGCGCTCACGCAAAGCGGGCCGCCCGCTGGCGCGCGAGCGGTTGAAGCGGCAGCTGTCGAAGAGAACGAAGAAGCGCCCGCGCCCGACCAAGGCCTGACGCAAGCCTGGCTGATGTTGGCGCAGGCCGCCGAGCTTCAAAAAGATGCTCCGGCCGCCGAGGCGTGGTTGGCCAAAATCACCAACCCGGCGCAAGCATTGGCAGTGCAAACGCGACGCGCCTCGTTGCTGGCCAAACAAGGCAAGCTCAAAGAAGCGCGCGAACTGATTCGCAAGACGCCCGAGGCCAGCGACAGCGACGCCCGCGCCAAACTGATGGCCGAAGTTCAGCTGCTGCGCGAACTCAAGCAATGGACGGACGCGGCCGCGCTGCTGAACGCCGCAAACGCGAAGTTTCCTGAAGACATCGACCTGATTTACGAAGAATCGATGATCGCGGAGAAGCTCAACCGCATGGAGGACATGGAGCGTTTGCTGCGCCGTGTGATGGTGCTCAAGCCCGATCACCAGCACGCTCACAACGCGCTGGGTTATTCCTTGGCCGAACGAAACTTGCGCTTGTCTGAGGCCAAAGCATTGATCCAAAAAGCTCTGGAAATCGCGCCGGGTGAGCCCTTCATCACCGACAGCTTGGGCTGGGTGGAATACCGTTTGGGCAACCGCGCCGAGTCGCTGCGTTTGCTGCGCGGGGCTTACCAGTCGCGCCCTGATGTGGAGATTGCCGCACACCTGGGTGAGGTGTTGTGGGTCAACGGCGACTTTGAGGAAGCGCGTCGTATCTTGCGCGACGCCAAAAGCCGTGATGCAAGCAACGAAGTCCTGATCGAAACCTTGGCGAGATTGAAGGTTGATTTGTGAGCTGGCGGCGCTTGTTGCTCACGGCCGCGCTGGTCGGCGGCCTGAGCGCATGCGCGGTCGTCCCACCTGCTGCGGTTTCCGCCAACAGCGACACCCTCAGTGGACGCATGACGGTGCGCATTGACGCGACGGCCACAAGCGCTGCCAGCGCTGTGTCCGCCGGGTTTGAATTGAGCGGCAACGCCGACCGCGGCGGCCTCGATCTGAACACGCCCTTCGGCACGACGCTGGCACGCGCGCGCTGGGAACCGGGCAGCGTGACAGTCCACACACCGCAAGATGCAGCGACCTATTCCGATTTGAATGCCATGACGCGCGCGCTCCTTGGCGAAGACTTGCCCGTGGCCGCCCTCTTCGATTGGCTGCGCGGCCGAACTTGGTCTGGCGCGCCGGTGACCTCAAGCAGCTCAGGCGCCGAGTTTGCGCAGCTCGGTTGGGATGTCAGCCTCGCGCAATTCGCGGATTCATGGGTCAGCGCGCGACGAAGACAGGCACCGGCAGTGACCGTGCGAATCAAGTTGGACACGCCATGAGCATGAAAGCCCTGCTCGATGTGCCAGCACCCGCCAAGTTGAATTTGTTTTTGCACATCACCGGCCAGCGCGCCGACGGCTATCACTTGCTGCAGTCGGTTTTCATGCTGATTGACTGGTGCGACACGCTGCACTTTGAGCGCCGCGGCGACGGGCAAATTTCGCGACACGACCTGACCGCAGAATTGCCGGCCGACGACTTGTGCCTGCGCGCCGCGCGCCTGCTGCAAGCCGAAAGCGCCACGACGCTGGGGGCCGACATTTCCATCGCCAAACACGTACCTTGGGGTGCGGGCATGGGCGGCGGAAGCTCTGACGCCGCGTCCACTTTGCTGGCCTTGAACCGGCTGTGGGGCTTGAATTGGCCCCTGTCTAAATTGCTGCCTTTCGGCTTGAAACTCGGTGCCGATGTGCCGTTTTTCTTGAGCGGCCACAACGCCTGGGTCGAAGGCGTAGGCGAAAAACTCACGGCAGTGAATTTGCCGGCGCGAAAGTTTGCGGTGGTCAAACCCGCGGCAAGTCTTGAAACGCGTGTCGTATTCGGCGGTGTCGCGTTGGTGCGAAATACACCTGCTGCTACACTTAAAGGCTTCACTGCACACAGCAACGCGGCAAGAGATCAAGGTAAACGCTTGTTAGGATTTGGCCGAAACGATTTGCAGCCAGTTGGCGAAATCCATTGCGCTGAAGTGAGTCAAGCGGCTGAAATGCTGCAAAGCGTGTTCGGACACAGCCGAATGACAGGCTCGGGCAGTGCGGTGTTTGCAGAGTACGGTGGCAGAGATTTCGAGTTAGAAAGCTCAGCGTTTTTGGCGGCAGTGGCATTGCTTCCAAGCACCTGGGTTACCAGGATGTGCGGCAACTTGCCGCAGCATCCGTTGGCAGGTTGGTCAACGCCAACGATAAGTTAAACGCAGTTTGTGGCTTGCAGGCACTGTTCACTCAGACCTGCAAGCCGATGTAGGGGAGTCGCCAAGTTGGTTAAGGCATCGGATTTTGATTCCGACATGCGAAGGTTCGAATCCTTCTTCCCCTGCCAGTTTTTTTGATTCCCGGAGCTCTTCTCGATTGACCGAAAAGCGGCCGATCCCGGGGCTGGACTGAAAGGAAGCAATATGCTTCCGCAACAAAGCCTCGACGGAGGGAACGTGCTTTTCAACACCGTGCTGTTCACTGGCAACGCCAACCCGGCGCTGGCCCAAGAAATCGCCTCCCAACTCGGCATTGAGCTGGGCAAAGCGCGCGTGGGTCGCTTCTCAGACGGCGAGGTCGACGTCGAGATTCTGCAAAATGTGCGCGCCCGCGACATCTTCGTGGTGCAACCCACTTGCGCACCCACCAATGAAAACTTGATGGAGCTGTGCATCATGGTCGATGCACTCAAGCGCGCCTCAGCCCGCCGCGTCACGGCAGTTATTCCCTACTTCGGGTACGCACGGCAAGACCGCCGTCCGCGCTCCACGCGCGTTCCGATCAGCGCGAAGGTTGTGGCCAACATGCTCGAAGCCGTGGGCGTGGAGCGTTTGCTCACCATGGACCTGCACGCCGACCAAATTCAAGGCTTTTTCAACATTCCGGTGGACAACATTTACGCCTCGCCGGTGTTGTTGTCGGACCTGCAAAGCAAACGCTACCCCGATCTGGTGGTGGTGTCGCCTGACGTCGGCGGCGTTGTTCGCGCGCGCGCGCTGGCCAAGCAACTTGGCAGTGATTTGGCCATCATCGACAAACGGCGGCCCAAGGCCAATGTGTCGGAGGTGATGCATGTGATTGGCGAAATTGAAGGCCGCACCTGCGTCATCATGGATGACATGACAGACACCGCAGGGACTTTGGTGAAGGCCGCCGAGGTGTTGAAAGAGCGCGGTGCAAAAAGCGTTTACGCGTACTGCACGCACGCCGTGTTCTCAGGCCCAGCGCTGGAGCGCATCAAGGCGTCGCAACTCGACGAGGTGGTCATCACCAACACCATTCCGGCCAGCGACGAAGTGAAAAACTGCCCCAAGGTGCGTCAGCTTTCGGTGGCATTTTTATTTGCTGAAACCATAAGGCGCATTTCCGACGGTGAGTCGGTCACATCCTTGTTTGCCGAGCAAAACAGTAATTTTTAGAAGGTCGTAAACACAACGGCGGGTCTCTTCGAGGCCCTTCTTTGCAGCGGAATCTTCGGATTCCTTTTCACAGAAGCACCTGGTCGCGGGGCTTCTTTACTTTTGGAGTTACACATGAAATTTGTTGCTTTTGAGCGCAGTTTGCAGGGGACCGGAGCGAGCCGCCGCCTGCGAATTGCCAACAAGGTTCCCGGTATTGTTTATGGCGCGGGCGAGCCTGCCATGATCGAACTCGATCACAACGCACTGTTTTTCGCGTTGAAGAAAGAGGCCTTCCACTCGTCGATTCTCGACATGGAATTGAGCGGCAAAACCGAACAGGTGCTGCTGCGTGACCACCAGGTTCACCCTTTCCGCCCAATCATTCTGCACATCGACTTTCAGCGCGTTGACGCGACCACCAAGGTCACGAAAAAAGTGCCTTTGCACTTCATCAACGAAGAAAACTCGCCTGCGGTGAAGGCCGACAAGTGCGTCGTCAACCACGTGGTCAACGAGCTGCGCATTTCTTGCCTGGCCTCACAACTGCCGGAGTTCTTGACGGTAGACCTGAGCAACTTGGCCAAAGGCCAAGCCCTGCACGCCAACGACATCACTTTGGCCGACGGTATCAAGGTCATGACCCAGGGCAAACCGAATCCAGTGATCGTCTCAGTCTCGATGTTGGCTGCCGAAGAAGAAGCCGCCGCGGTGGTCGTGGTGGCTGCTGCGCCTGCCACCAAGGCCAAGAAAACAGAGAAGCAGAACAAAAAGTAATTCTTCTGTTTTCAGACCCGAAAAGCCCTGCTCCAGCGGGGCTTTTTTATGGGCGATCCCAGTGGCTCACAGTTCCGCCTGAGCGCGAAATGCGCGGGGGTGGTTCCAAGCGCCTGTCGAAACTGGCGCGCAAAGTGCGAACCGTCTGCGTAGCCTCAGCGTCGGGCCACCTCGACCAAGTTCAGGCGTTGGAACTGTCGGTCAGACAGCAAACGCTGCGCTCCAGACAAGCGCAGTTCGCGCAACACACCCGCAAAAGTTCTGCCCTCGGCGGCAAACGCACGGTGCAAGGTGCGCAAGGAAACGGCAGCAGCCAACGCCACGTCTTGCGCGACCAACTCAGGATCAGACAGACGTTTACGCATCCGTGCCGCACATCGCACGTAGGCATCACGATGCGCTTTGGCGCTTGCTTCAACCGCGTGCTTCTCACCGACAGGCGCTAACGCCAAATTCATCAGCAGGCCCAAGTGGTCTTGCAGCAGCGCAGCAGGCACCCCAGGGTCGGCGGCAAATTCAGGGGTGAGCGCCGCCTTGAACGCGCTCAAAGCGGCGCCCCAAGGCTAGTCGGCGGAAATTGGGCAGCCCAAGACCGAGGTCGGCTGCGGCAACCAGCGCTGCAACCAATCAAACGGCAACTGCACCGACAGCTGATGCGATGACCGGAAACCTCGCGGGTGTGACGTGGTCGGGTGCGGCTGGTCATGCGGCGCCCGGTCAGGCGGCCAATTTGGACACCGTGTTTCAAATTTTTTCCATCAGCAAGGCTGTGGGAAGCATGGCGGCAATGATGCTGATGGACCGAGTCAAGCTCAGCGCCGATGCCACCGTGCAAAGCATCCTGCCGGAATTTGCCGATGTGAAGCTGCTCGACGGATTTGATGCTGGTGGTCAGCCCATCTTGCGTGCGCCGCGTGTTCAAGCCACGGTGCGGCATTTAGCGACCCACACTTCAGGCTTGGCCTACGAGTTTTGGAACGCCGGCATGGGCCGCTGCACGGCCGATACGCAAGTGCCCACCATTTTTTAGGGCCTGAAAAGTTCGGCGTTCTATCCGCTGCAGGTTGAACCCGGCACACGCTGGGATTACGGCATCGGGATCGACTGGCTGGGCTTGGTGGTGGAAAAAGTCGACGGCCGCCGCATCGATCAGTTTTGCCAAGAGGAAATTTTTGCGCCCCTGGAAATGAGCGACACCAGCTTCGAAATCAACGCCAGCCAAGCGCCGCGCTTGAGCTCGGTGAACATCCGCGGGGAAGACGGCAAGTTTGGCGACTTCGCTTTGGCACCGCCGTCCAACCCTGACTTCTACGGCATGGGCCACGCGCTGTATTCCACCGCGCCCAACTACATGCGCTTCTTGCGCATGGTGATGAACGGCGGCGCGCTGGACGGCAAACGTCTCATCAGCGAAGCGGGTTTGTTGACCATGCTGGCCAACCAAATCGGCAACATTGCGATTCCCGTTCTGACTTCAGGCGCACCGCCTTTGTCGGCAGACGTTGATTTTTTTTCCGGGCAAGCGCAAATCGCACAGCATGGCCTTCATGCGCTTTGATGAAGACATTCCCGGCATGCGCCACTCCGCGTCGACGGGCTGGACCGGGGTGCTGAACAGCCACTACTGGCTAGACCCCAAGGCCGATGTGATGGGCGTGTTGATGACGCAGTCACTGCCCTTCGTCGAGCCGCGCTGTATGAAAACCTACGAGGCATTTGAGCGGGCAGCTTACGCAACCGTGTAGGTCTGATCCAGCCGAAATGGCCGACCAAGCATGAAGCCTGTCAACACCACCAGAGGGCTCGCGTGACTCATGAAATGGGCAGCGGCAAGGTGCAAAGGGCAAAGCGCAGCGCTGCCAAGTGCATCGCGAGCATTTGCAACGCCGCTGCTGCCCGTATCTTGTATCACCCTTCGGACCCGAGGCAGGCTGGCCCCAGGGCGTCGTTGCTCACTCGTTGTGTGCCAAAGGCACACCACCTCACTCCCGCCTCGGGCGTAAGCCCTCTGGTAACGTTAACGAGCGCTGGATAATCTGTCGATGATTCGACTGATGGTTGGCCTGGGGAACCCCGGCCCTGAATACGAAGCGACCCGGCACAACGCCGGGTTTTGGTTCATTGACGAAGTCGCGCGGTCGCTGAAAGTGAGCTTGGTGCCCGAGCGCAACTACTTCGGTTTGCTGGCACGCGCGAACGCTGCCAACGGCCCGCTGTGGCTGTTGCAGCCCATGACCTTCATGAATTTGTCAGGCAAG
>JANPNT010000489.1:0-8025 GCA_031427655.1 Burkholderiales bacterium | reverse complement strand
GCCTTCGTCGATGCGGTAGCTCTCGTCCAAGTACGGATCGTTGATGAGGCCCTTCCAACCGACCGTGGTGCGCGGCTTTTCAAAGTACACGCGCATGACGATTTCCAGCGTGTCTTGATGCAGGTCGCGCTGCACTTTGAGCTTACGCGCGTACTCGATCGCAGCGGCGGGGTCGTGAATGGAGCACGGGCCCATCACCATCAACAGCCTGTCGTCTTGGCCCGACATGATGCGGCGGATGCGCTGACGGGTGTCGCCCACCAAGGTCTCCACAGGCGTGCCGCTGATCGGGAAAAACCGGATCAGGTGCTCAGGCGGCGGCAGCGGCGTCACGGCTTGGATCCGTTGGTCGTCGGTTTCACTGGTGCGTTCGCTGTTCGCATACCAGGCATCCTGTGAGGCTGAGTTTTTGCTGGGCACGTGAGGCTCCTTCTGTGTTTCAAAAATGCGCTGTTTCGACGCTGTTTCGAGTGCGGGCGAAAAAAAACCGCCGGGGGTGAGCCCGGCGGTTTCGGAGAATTCGTAGCGCTTTTCAGCTGGCGTGTACGTGGACCTCTCCGGCCGCTGGGCGGGGTGAGTGCCAAAAATATGAAAAGTAAACGGGTACTGAGTGCATGAACGGGAATGTAACACGCAGGTTTTGACG
The DNA here is from genome assembly GCA_031427655.1 of Burkholderiales bacterium. Lineage (GTDB taxonomy): Bacteria > Pseudomonadota > Gammaproteobacteria > Burkholderiales > Burkholderiaceae_C > JANYJJ01. The sequence continues at coordinate 7,379 of JANPNT010000489.1, read as the reverse complement.
CACCCTGTGCCGGCTTCGCTTCAGGCCGTCCCGCCCACCGTCATCTTGTCGATGCGCAGCGTCGGTTGGCCCACGCCCACCGGCACGCTTTGGCCTTCTTTGCCGCACACGCCCACGCCGGTGTCCAGGCTCATGTCGTTGCCGATCATGCTGACGCGCGTGAGCGCGTCAGGGCCGTTGCCGATGATGGTCGCGCCCTTAACGGGGTACTGGATTTTTCCGTTCTCCACCCAAAACGCTTCGCTGGCCGAGAACACAAATTTGCCGCTGGTGATGTCGACCTGACCACCACCAAAGTTGGTGGCGTACAAGCCGCGTTTCAGACCGGCAATGATTTCTTCCTTGCTCTTGTCGCCGTTGAGCATGTACGTGTTGGTCATGCGCGGCATCGGCACGGCGGCGTAACTTTCGCGGCGGCCGTTGCCGGTGGGTTTCACGCCCATCAAGCGCGCATTCATCGCGTCTTGGATGTAGCCCTTCAAGATGCCGTCTTCAATCAACACATTGCGCTGCGACGCGTTGCCTTCGTCGTCCACGTTGAGTGAGCCGCGGCGGTCGGGCAGGGTGCCGTCGTCGAGGACGGTCACGCCTTTGGCGGCCACGCGCTGGCCAATACGGCCTGCAAACGCGCTGCTGCCTTTGCGGTTGAAGTCGCCTTCCAAGCCGTGGCCGATGGCTTCATGCAACAACACGCCGGGCCATCCCGGCCCGAGCACGATGCTGGTTTCACCGGCTTTGGCCGGGCGCGCCTGCAAGTTGGTCAGGGCCGCGCTCACCGCGTCTTGCACATAGCTTTCCAGCACGTCGTCTTGGAAGTAGCCAAAGCCGAAGCGACCGCCGCCGCCTCCGCTGCCGGTTTCGCGGCGCACTTCACCGCCGATGGTTTGCTCGGCAATCACCGTCACCGACAAACGCACCAGCGGGCGCACATCGGCCGCCAAGGTGCCGTCGGCGCGGGCCACCAAAACCACATCGTATTCGCCGGCCAAACCGGCCATCACTTGCTTGATGCGCGGGTCCTTGGCGCGCGCCATCTTTTCAATGCGCTCCAGCAACGCCACTTTTTGTGTGCTGTCCAAAGTGGCAATCGGGTCCATCGGCGCATACAGCACGCGACTGTTGGCAATTTTGTGTTTGCCCGTGATTTTGACGCTGCGGCTTTGGCCCGCCGCAGCGATGGTGCGCACCGTGCGCGCAGCGTCGAGCAGCGCGGCTTCAGAGATGTCGTCCGAGTAAGCAAACGCGGTTTTCTCACCGGCCACGGCCCGCACGCCGACACCTTGGTCAATGCCAAAGCTGCCGCTTTTCACAATTCCTTCTTCCAGGCTCCAGCCTTCGCTGCGCGTGTACTGAAAGTACAGGTCGGCGTCGTCAATGCGGTGGGTGGCAATGGTCTGCAAGGCTTTGGTCAATGACGCATCGGTCAAGCCAAACGGTTCAAGCAGCAGGGACCTGGCAATGGCCAAGCGTTCAAGGGTAGGTTCGCGACTGATCATGAAGCGATTGTAGGAGTGGGGGCACCTGATCCGCACACGCCGCAAGCGACCCCACTGCGTGCAAGGCGACTCGCGCGTTGTGCAGAGTTTTGCGATTTGTTGCGTGCAGCTTGACCGTTCTTTACCAACACGCAGTCGGCTTACGGTCGGCAAAAAGGCGACGAGTTTCGTTGTGAAAAGGCGGGCCGGAAGCTGACTTTCAGCCTTCTTTCAATCACTCACAAGGACTTGTCATGAACCACTTCAAATCTTTCGTTGCAGGCATAGCCATCACTTTAGTTTCAGTCGTCAGCGTCGCGCAAACCGCCGCACCGGCAACGCCCCGTGTCGATGCACGTGAAGTCAAGCAAGACGCACGCATTCAGCAAGGCATGGCATCGGGCCAACTGAACGCCAAAGAGACCTATCGCCTGGAAAAGCAGCAAGCCAACATCAACCGCGTCGAAGGCAACGCCAAGGCTGACGGCACCGTCACCAAGGGCGAGCGCAAGCACCTGAACCACATGCAAAACAACGCCAGCAAAAACATCCACCACCAAAAGCACGACGCGCAAACAGCCGTCAAACCTTGAGCAAGTTCAGCCTTCGGCGGCCTGTTTGAGGGACAGCGCTCGCGCATACAGTGCGTTGCGCGGCGCACCCGTCAGCTCGGCGGCCAGAGCCACAGCTTGCTTGAGGGGAAGGTCGGCGAGCAGCGTTTTGAGGGTGCGGTCGTGCTGCGCAGCTTCGTCGGCGTCAACGACCACCGCTTTGGCATGCACCACCAGCACAAACTCGCCGCGCAGGCGGTTGGCGTCAGCGGTCAACCACGCGGGCAAGGCGTCAGCAGGCATCGTGGCCACCGTCTCGAACTGCTTGGTCAATTCGCGACACAGCGTGACTTTGCGAGGCCCGCAGGCTTGCGCCAGTGACGCGGCCAGTGCTTCGATTCGGTGCGGTGCTTCAAACAAAACCTGGGTGGCCGATGAGTCGGCCAGCGCTTGCAGTGCGGTGGCGCGCTCACCGCCTTTGCTGGGCAAGAAGCCGGTGAAGGTGAACCCTGCGCCTGATGTTGCACCCGCGGTATCACCTGACACGCTCAGTGCCGCAATCGCGCTGCTCGCACCGGGAATTGCCACCGTGGTGAAGCCCGCGGCTTGAACGGTGGCCACCAAAACCGCACCGGGGTCGCTGATGGCCGGTGTGCCCGCGTCGCTCACATAGGCCACGCGCTGGCCTGCGGCCAAACGCGCGATCACGGCGGCTGAAGCCTCGCGTTCGTTGTGTTGATGCAGCGCCATCAGCGGCTTGTCCAAACCCAAATGCCGCAGCAAGGGCGCGCTGTGGCGGGTGTCTTCGCAGCCCACCGCATCGACCAAACTCAGCACATGAATGGCGCGCAAACTCAGGTCGGCCAGGTTGCCGATGGGGGTGGCCACCACATACAAAGCGCCTGTCGGATACTGCTGCGACGCTGCCGCGGCGGCGGCGGCTTGCAGCAACAAAGAGGCGGTGGTGGTGGTCACAACAAAGCAGGTGGGAGACGGCGGTGAGGACAGGGCCTGGGCCCATTTGCAGCGTCAGGGCCTGACGCTGGTGCACCGCAATTATCGGGTGGCGGCAGGACCCAACGCGCGCGGGGCCGAAGTGGACTTGGTTTGCCGCGACCGCGACGGCACCTTGGTGTTTGTGGAAGTGAAAGCCCGCAAGACTTCAGGCTTTGGGGGCGCGGCGGCCAGCGTGACGCCGTCCAAGCAACGCAGTTTGATATTGGCAGCAAGGCACTATTTGCGAAATTTTCCGACCCCGCCCGCTTGCAGATTTGATGTGGTCGCCATCGAAGGCGAGAAAATCGAGTGGTTGAAAGCCGCTTTTGACGCCGCCTAAGAATTGACCACTGGGTTGGTGAAAGGCAGTACGTCGCCTTGCAAAAATCCCGGTTTGCCCTGAGGTGTTTTCTCCGACCGTCCCGAGCCTGTCGAAGGCAGGGCTCGCGCAGGACTTCGATACCTCAGCCCGAACGGGATTTGCCGGTTTGCGAGCCTGATGCGGCATCAGGATGCGCAAGCACTTTGTGGAACTGTTGCTCTCCAATCAGTGTCCACTCGTGTCACATAATCGTCCCACCATGCTTGAGCAACGAATCCAACAACATTTTTTCGACAGCGCCGACCTGAAGTACGCGGCGGCTGAGGTCTTGGCCAAGCCGATTGCCGACGCGGTCGGCACGCTGATGGGCTGCATCACTTCGGGTGGCAAAGTGCTGGTGTGTGGCAACGGCGGCTCGGCGGGAGACGCGCAACACTTTGCGGCTGAGTTTGTCGGTCGCTTCGAGCGCGAACGCCCTGGTTTGGCAGCCATTGCGCTCACCACCGACAGTTCCATCCTCACGGCAGTGGGCAACGACTACGACTTCAACGTCATCTTCTCCAAGCAAGTGCAGGCCATCGGCTCGCCGGGCGATGTGCTGTTGGCCATCACGACCAGCGGGAACTCGGCGAATGTGCTGGCGGCGGTGGAAGCAGCTCACGCCAAAGAGATGTCGGTGATTGCCTTGACCGGTCGCGACGGCGGCAAGATGCGCAAGCTCCTGCTCGAAACCGACGTTCACATTTGCGTGCCTCACGAACGCACGGCGCGCATCCAAGAGGTTCATCTGCTGGTGGTGCACTGCCTGTGCGACGCGGTGGACTTGCAGTTGCTCGGCTCTGAAGCGCAGTGACATCACGCTTGAGCTCATCCGAGCGCGACAAGAATTGATTCAAGAACGGACTCTCCCCATGACATCGACTTCCCTCACTTCCAGCACCCGGTTCTTGCTCAGCAGCGTGGCGATTGCGGCGGCCTTGAGCGGTTTGTCGGCCTGTGCGCCCCTCATCATCGGCGGTGCCATGGTGAGCGGCACGATGATGGTCACCGACCGGCGCACCTCGGGCACGCAAATCGAAGATCAAGCCATTGAGCTGAAGGTGCTGGGTCGCGTCAAAGACGTGGTGGGTGACCGCGGTCACGTCAACGCCACCAGCTACAACCGCATGGTGCTCATCACTGGTGAGGTGCCCACTGACGCCGACAAGGTGGCCGTGGAACAGGCCATTGCCCGCGTTGAGAACGTGCGCTCCACCGTCAATGAATTGGCGATCGCTGGGTCGGCTTCGCTGACCAGCCGCTCGAACGACACCTTGCTTACCAGCAAAGTGAAAGCCTCGTTCGTGGATGCGCGAGACATTCTGTCAAACGCCTTCAAGGTGGTGACCGAGCGCAGCACGGTTTACCTGATGGGCCGCGTGACCGAACGCGAAGCCACTCGCGCCTCAGACTTGGCGCGCTCGGTGTCTGGCGTTCAAAAAGTGGTGCGCGTGTTTGAGATAGTCACCGAGGCCGAGCTGGCCGCGATGACGCCGAAGCCCACCAAAGCGGCTGAAGCGCCAGCTTCGAAGTGACATTGGGGCAAGAAAAGCGCTTCAGCGCAGCCGCTTGATCAGGCTGGACGTGTCTTCGCGGTTGCCGCCTGGGGCTTGCAAGTCGGCATAAAACTGATCGACCAAAGCCGTCACTGGCAGGCGAGCGCCGTTGGCTTTGGCCTCCTCCAGCACCAGGCCTAAGTCTTTGCGCATCCAGTCCACCGCAAAGCCGAAGTCGAATTTGCCGTCCACCATGGTCGGGCCACGGATGTCCATTTGCCAGCTCTGCGCCGCGCCTTTGCCAATCACGCCGAGCACGGTTTTCATGTCGAGCCCGGCCTTTTCGCCGAAGGCAATCGCCTCAGACAAGCCTTGCACCAGACCCGCAATGGCAATTTGATTGACCATTTTGGCGAGCTGACCCGCGCCGCTGTCGCCGAGCAAAGTCACCGCCTTGGAAAACGCCATCGCCACCGGTTGCGCAATGGCAAACGCTTCGGCGCTGCCGCCGCACATCACGGTGAGCGCGCCGTTGATGGCACCCACGTTGCCGCCCGAGACTGGGGCGTCGATGAAGTGCAAGCCCTTGGCCTTGGCCGCCGCGCTGAGTTCGCGCGCGACCGAAGCCGACGCCGTGGTGTGGTCGCAAAAAATCGCGTCGGGCTTCATGCCTGACATCGCGCCGGAGTCGCCCCCCGCGACGGATCGAAGATCGTCGTCATTCCCCACGCAGGCGAACACGATGTCGGCGTTGGCGGCTGCGGCGCGCGGTGTGTCGGCATGGCCGCCGCCGTATTCAGCCACCCACTGCGCTGCCTTGCTCGCAGTGCGGTTGTAAACCGTCACGCTGTGCCCCGCCCGCTGTAAATGCCCTGCCATCGGGTAACCCATCACGCCCAAGCCAAGGAAAGCCAACTTGCGCGGTGAAACCGAGTCGTAAGTGCGAACAGTCATAAGCGTCCTGAAATATAGAAACCTGAAACGGCCTCAAAGAGGCCGTTTAAAAAGTAGTGACGCGTTCAATCCTCGAAGCCCCAGTTACACGATGCTCATGTGCTCCGTGCCCGCCGACAAATCAGAGCTGCGCGCGCGCTTGCTGTGCAATTTGATCTGCAAACGCAGATCGTTCACCGAGTCGGCATTGCGCAGCGCATCCTCGAACGTCACGCTGTGGCTTTCGAACAAATCAAACAGCGCCTGGTCAAAGGTTTGCATGCCCAATTCGCGGCTGCGCTTCATGATCTCTTTGATCTCGGCCACCTCGCCTTTGAAGATCAAGTCCGAGATCAGCGGCGTGTTCAATAACACCTCTACCGCCGCCACGCGGCCGTTGCCTTGCTCGCGCGGCAACAAACGCTGCGACACCAGGCCTTTGAGGTTCAGCGACAAGTCCATCAGCAGCTGTTGACGTCGTTCTTCCGGAAAGAAGTTGATGATGCGGTCGAGCGCCTGGTTGGCACTGTTGGCGTGCAAGGTGGCCATGCACAAGTGGCCGGTTTCGGCGAACGCCACAGCGTGTTCCATGGTCTCGCGGTCGCGAATCTCGCCCATCAAAATCACGTCGGGCGCTTGGCGCAAGGTGTTCTTCAGCGCCGCTGCCCAGCCGTCGGTGTCGATGCCCACTTCACGCTGCGTGACGATGCAGTTTTTGTGCGGGTGCACAAACTCCACCGGATCTTCAATCGTGATGATGTGGCCGTAAGAGTTCTCGTTGCGGTAGTCGACCATCGCCGCCAACGACGTGCTTTTGCCCGAGCCCGTCGCGCCCACAAAAATCACCAAGCCGCGCTTGGTCATGGCCACCTCTTCCAGCACCTTGGGCAGGTTCAGCGCCTTGATGCTGGGCAGCGTGGCGGGAATGGTTCGCAGCACCAAACCCACATGGCCTTGCTGCACAAAAGCGTTCACACGAAAGCGGCCAATGCCCTGCGGCGACACCGCAAAGTTGCACTCTTTCGTGCGCTCAAATTCGGCCGCTTGCTTGTCGTTCATCACAGCGCGCGTGAGCGCCATGGTGTGCTGGCCGGTCAGCGGCTGCGGCGACACCTTGGTCACCTTGCCGTCGACCTTGATGGCCGGCGGAAAGTCGGCCGTGAGGAAGAGGTCTGACCCATTGCGCGACACCATCAGGCGCAGCAAGTCGTTGATGAATTTCGATGCTTGGTCGCGTTCCATTTAAATACCTTCCGGCCCGAGGGCCACGTAGTAAAACCGCAGTGAAGTTCAAAGCTTCAAACCGCAGCCGTCCCAAGCCAGATTGGCTTCCCTCGGCGGGCGGACGGCATATCCGCCGACCTTGCGGCCGTCATTTCAACCGGGAAAATTGTCGGGAAACTTTGCCTTGGCTCTGGCCTCGGCCGGTGACACCAAATTGCGCCGCACCAGGTCCGCCAAGTTCTGGTCGAGCGTTTGCATGCCCATGCTGTTGCCGGTTTGGATGGCCGAATACATCTGTGCCACTTTGTTCTCGCGGATCAAGTTGCGAATGGCCGCGGTGCCC
>JANPNT010000488.1:0-15053 GCA_031427655.1 Burkholderiales bacterium | reverse complement strand
GGCAACGCCATGAAACTCGGCCTGCCGCTGGCTGGCTTTCGACGCGCTGTGTGCTGACTGCGGCACCACTGAAGCGCAACCCGACAACAACAAAATCGGGTACACCACCAAGAGCACACCAATGGCCAACAGGAAGCCGCGCAACTGGCCCATCAGCGCCCTTTCCAGAGCAGCACGAGCGGCAGTCCTCTCTCGTCCGCGCTGCCGCTGCCGGGGTGGCTTTCGGGCCGGTCGCCATAACTGCCCGACGAATGTTGAAGTGGTCTCATGCTTGATAAAAGTTATTCAAGGCTTGCCGCTCAGCTCGCACCGAGCGGCGACGCTTCAGTTGCGATCAGCGCGCGCAGGGCGTTCGTTCTTGGCGCTGGACATTGCGTTTCTGTCATTGCGCAATGAGGTGGTGTTGGCGGGCAGTGGCTTGGCGCGCTGAGTGGAGTAGTCCAAGGTGCTGCTGGTGCCGACGGCCGGTGCGGTCGAAGGTGCCGTGCTGATGGCACCAGCGGCAGTAGGCTCGATGGGCAGCGCGACAGCGGGGGCAGTGACGTTGGGTGCAGTGACGGTGGGGGTGGGAACGGCTGCGGCGCCTGGCACCACCGGAACGGCTTCAGGTGGGGTCACGGGCGGGGTGACAGACGGAATAGCGGACGGGATCTCAGCAGGTGTCTGAGCCGGGGTGGTTTGCGCTTGCAGCGCATTCATGCTGCCCATCAATGAGGCAGCGGTCAGTGCCAAAACCAACAATTTAGGTGTGTTCACAAGAATCTCCTGAAGCAGAAAGAAGGGACTGTCGCAGCAAAGCGTGCGACTACAACAAGCGCAAGACTAGGTCGCTTGCCCGACATCAGGTGCGCTGTGTTCGTTAAGGTGTGTAGCAAAACGCGACGGCGCGGCTTGGCCAGAGGAGGGCATTCGCGACCCCTTCTGGCGCTTGCGATGTCAGGCGCGTGCGCTTGCGGAGCCGGCCATCAGGGGCCGAAAGCGCAATTAGTGCACGACAACAGGGCTCAAGTTTTTCGGTTCCCCGTTCAAGCAACCTTGTTACACCTCCTCACCATTGCCGCTGGTTCTGCCCGCGCGGCCGGGTACGTCTGTCACCAACCACAGGTGGCGCGTGAAAGTGAGCGGATTGCGAGACTTAGATACGGGTGGCCTGTCTGTGGCGCGCAAGCTGTCGCTACCGCCATGCGCTGCCACAAAGCGCGTGAAACTCAGTTTGACTGGCATGTCGAAGCAAAGCTCAGGCAGGCGCTGCCACGCTGCGACCGATGGGCCGCTCTTGGATGTCATCACGGGCTCCTTTGCGCCACACAACCCACCCAATACGGGCACGCTTCGGTGGCTTACCTGTTTAAGCAGGTTTTGGGGTGCAAAAGGCTCATGAGCCGCGCTTGTTTGATCAGAACGGTAAAACCTTCAAGTTCAACAGCCGTTCTGCCAGCCACACTGCTGCCAGCGCGGCGATCAGGAGGGAGCCCACCACGCGCACGCCTTGGCGGTAAAACGCCGTGCGGCGAATGGCGTAGGTAACAGGCAAAAACACCGCCACGATGGCAAGCTGACCGCACTCCACCCCGATGTTGAATCCCACCAGCGCGAGCGCCAGTGCTTCTTGCGGCAAGCCAAGGTCGGCCAAAACGCTGGCAAAACCAAAACCGTGGATCAAGCCGAAAGCGAAAGCCGCTGCCCATCTGCGGCCTTGAAAAATAGGGAACACGTTGTTCAGCGCGGCCAACATCACCGACGCCGCGATGACCGACTCGACCACGCGCGTGGGCAGCGTCACGTAGCCCAAGGTGGCCAGCGTCAACGTAATGGAATGCGCCACAGTGAAGCCGGTGACGATGCGCAGCACATCGAAAAACGCATCTTTGAAGCGTTCAACGGGCAACCACCGAGCCACCGGTTTGGGCTGCCAAATCAACACGGCGGGCAACAGCAGCGACAACAAAAACAAGATGTGGTCAAAGCCGATCCAAATGTGCCAAACGCCTTCTTGGGCATAGTCCAAAAACTGCCGCCAGCGGCTGGTCTCGGCCAACACGAAACTTTGCTGCGCGGCCTGCGGGCCGAGCACCGCGGTGCGGGTGGTGGCGTCTTTTCCGCTGCCCGCCGTCAGGCTGAGCAGGCCGCGATGTTGGGGGTCGATGTCGGCGAACAAGCGGTAGTCGACCTTCAAACCGGTTGTGGCGCCCTTGCTGCCAGCGCAGGTGAATTGCAACGGCATGACCGTGTAGGCACCGTCGGTGTGGCCGTCGATAGCCTGCGCGCCGATTTGCATCGTGCACACGTGGCCACCGTCCGCGCTGGCGTCTATTGCCCGAACATTCAAGCGCGCCTGCGCGTAAGCGGCGATGTCGGTGTGCCGCGCGCGCACCTCACCCCAAGTGATGTCGCCGTCGCCATTGGCGTCCAAACCAAGGGCGAAGTCGAGGTCGCGCAGGGCGATGTCCCACTGGCCGGTGATGGCGTTGCCGCTGACCTTCAAACTCAAATAGCTGTCGGATGGTTTGTGGGCTTTGGCGTGGGTCGCTGTGAATACGAGGGCCCAGCCGAGCGCCAGAGCTGCCGCAAATTTGGCGTGCGTCAAGGTTTGGCTCCCGGCAATGCAGCTACTTGCGCCGCCAGTTTTTTCAGCAGCACGCTGTCGATGCCTGACTTGGCCATCCACTGCACGACCGGTCCTGCGGCGGAGGGCTGCTTCGCCGCGATGGCGGCTTCAAGCAAGATGCGCGCGTCGGCCGGTTCGCGCTGCTCGGCAAAGTTCTTTATGGCCAGGTTGAGCGCGGTGGTGGCGCTTGCCGGGTCGGACGCGCCCTTCAGCGCACGCACGTAGCGCGACTCTTCTTTAAGGTGGGTTGTATCGCCACGCAGCCGTGCCGCGTCAAACCGTGCTCCCAATTCGCGCGACAAGGCCGAAGCGTCAGGCGCCCCTAGAACTTGCGCTGCCAGGGCCTGACGCAACAGCAGCACATCCGCGCGGCCCCGGTCTTTCAGCAAGGCGGGCACTTCCGCTGCGCGGCCTTGATCGAGCAAAAAATCGGCATAGGCGGCTTGCAAATAGATGTCATTGATGTTCAACCCCATCGCTTCGCGAAAGGCCGCCTCGGCCTGCGGGTAAGCGCCTTGCCGTTCTTCGGTTTCTGCCAATCGGGTGAGTGCCCACAAGCGTTGCGAGTCAGGTGCTCTTGAGGTGTTGGCCGAGGCGGTGCTGGCGCTTTGCAGGGCTTTGCGCAGGGTGTCAGCAGCCTCTTTGGTGCGGCCGGTCGTTGCATCCACTTGCGCCGCACAGGCTGCAGCGATGAGCGTGGATGTCAGCGGTGCCAATGCTTCGCAACTGCGGCGGGCTTGCGGGTAGTTGGCTTGAACCATGTGGATGGCAGCGCGCCACGACCACGCTTCGGCATTTTTTGGGTTGATCGTGATGGCGGCGTCCAAGTCCACCAAGGCCTCGTCAAAGCGGTGGTCAAACTGGCGCAGGATGGCGCGTAATACGCGCACGTCAGCGGGGGGATCGGACAAGGCCCACCAAGGTGCCAACGCGGCTTGGGCATAGCCGATGTAGCGCGGATCGCCTTCTGCCGCAACAGCGTTGTAGTAAGCCCGCGCCAAGTTAACCGAGACGACCACGTCTTGTGGCTGGCTGCGCCAAGCCGCGCGCAAATCCTGAAGTTCGCGCGCTCGCGGATCGGTGCTGCGCGATGGCAGACGCTCCAACACTTGGGATTCTGACGTGGGGATGAAGGGAGCCGCCACTGTCAAGGAGGGCCACAGCGCGGCCAACCAAACCGCAGTCAACAAACAAAAAATGGAACGGGTCTGTGAACGCATGACTGGAAAGATATGACGGGGCCTGGCGCCGAGAGGGAGATGGTAGTGGCTCACAACGAGCAGACAGTTCGTGTCAACGAACTCATTTCGAGCGGCGTTTTGTAAGGGCTGGGCTCACGCGGGTCAGTGTCACGGGGCAGGGGTTCAGCGCCACCGTGCTTTGCAGCAATGAGTTAAGAAAGCGCCAAAAAAGAGCGCGTTGAATCGTCTTGAAGTTGGTTAGTCCACTTTTTATTTGCAACTTTTTTGAAAGCACTCCCCATGAATAAATTTCTCAGCTCCTCCTTCGGTGCCGCTTTGTTGATCGCCGCTTCGGCATTCGCAGTGAACGCACAAGCCGCGGCACACGCTGCAGCAGCGCCTGCTTCGGCCGCCAGCGGTGCCAAACATGCCAAAGGCCAGGCCAGCGGCGCCAAGCACGCCAAGGGCCACGCCAGCGGTGCCAAGCACAGCGCCAAAGCAGCGCCCATGCCGGAAATGAAGAAAGAAGAAGCCAAAAAGTAAAAGCCAGGGTCTGCACCAAAGCGCTGCGGTTTCGCTGCGGCGCTTTTTTTACAAGACAGACGCAAATCCGCAAAACTTCTTGTCAACGCAGCAGTGACCTTCAGCGTTGTTGGCGAAGGGCTTGCGTGATGAGGACGGTGCTGGTCACCTCCGCGACACGACAGGCTGGAATCAACTGCCGAACGTTTTCCAATGTGAGTTTCGGTATTGGTTTTTTGTTTCCCGTCCCTGTCTTATCAACTCGAAAGTTTCCATCATGAACAAAATCCTCAGCGCCCTCCTTTTCGCCGCTATCGCTTCTTTCGGCGTGAGCGCTCAAGCCGCTTCGCACGCTGCTGCAGCTCCTGCCGCCGCCGCTGCTCCAGCCGCAGCTGCCAAGCCAGCCGCTGACGCTGCTGCCATGCCAGCCAAGAAAGCCAAGAAAGCCAAGCGTTCGATGAAGAAAAAAGTAGCCGCTAAGTAATTAGCAGTTCGCTGACGCCTCGGGCTTCAGACTAGAAAACAGGTGCTTCGCACCTGTTTTTTTTCGCCTGAACTTTTCTACTCGGCCCGCCCCAGCACTTCGGCCTCGGGTCGTTGCATCAGCGTTTTCAACAACGCAGGCTCGAAGTGGCGCTGCACCGTGATGGCATAAAAGTTCTCGTATAAATTCGGAACCACGCCGTACTCGACCAGCCGCCCGTCGCGCAACTCGTCTTGCACCACCACGGTGGGCAACAGCGCCACGCTGCTGGAGTCTCGCGCGAGCAGTCGAAGCAAGGCCATGTCGTCCACTTCCGCCAGCAAGTGATAGCGAATGCCGCGTTGCTCGCACATCAAATCGAAGGCGGTGCGGATGTCGTTGTCTCGCCCTGGCAGCAGCAAGGGCACGTCGGCCAAGTCTTCTGGAAAACGAAATGGCTTGCGTTTGCCGCGTGGCTGGCCCACCAAGCTGACGGGTTGGCGCGCCACACGCCGACAACGCCACGGGTTCTCGGCGTCGCTGTGAACCTTGCGGTTAGACAACACCAAGTCCAGCGTGTGAATCCTCAGCCGGCCCAGCAAATCGTCCAAGCTGCCGGACTGCAACACCAGCTCCACGTCGCTGCGTGTCAGTAAGGGTTTGACAAAATTCTCTTGAAAATTGCGCGACAAGGTGGCCACCCCGCCGATGCGCAACACCTCGCGCTCGCGCCGTTTGCCGTCGCGCAGCAGCGCCACCAGTTCGGTGCCTGACGCGAAGATAGCGTCGGCATAGCCCAAGGCCATGCGCCCGGCTTCGGTGAGTTGCAGGCCGCGGCCCTCGCGCGTGAAAAGCGACTGTCCCAACTGGCTTTCCAGTTGCTTGATTTGTGTAGAGAGCGCCGATTGGGACACGTGTAGATGCTGCGCGGCGCGCGTCAAGTTGCCCTCTTTGGCGACCGCCCAAAAGTAATGCAAGTGGTGAAAGTTCAGTCGTGACATGGCAGTCCTGTTACAACTTGCGGTCGATCAAACGTTCTTTCAAAAAGAACAATTTGTGGCGTTATATGAATTTTACAGAATGAGCCCGTTCTTCCACAGTTGGCTTGTCGATTTTCTGTTTCGGAGCTGATTTGAACGCTGAGTGGATGACGGGCCTAATTCAACAGGCCGCGGGCTGGAGTGGGGTGGCGCGCTCGGCGTGTTTGGTGCTGGTGCCGCTGCTTTACGGCGGGTCGGCGCTTTGGTCTTCAGCGCTTGGGTCTGCAGCAGCGGGGCCATCGCATGCACAAACAGCGCGCGGCTGGCGCTGGGCGGAACGCGGTGCGTTGGCCGCGTTGGTGATGGCTGCGGTGTCTTTACTGGCCGTGATCTGGGGCCGACCCTTGAGCATGGTTGGCGGGCTGTTCATTGCCGACGCCTTGGGCTGCACCGTGCTCTTGCTGGTGAGCTTCATCGCTTGGGTCATCGTGCGTTATTCGCGTACCTATTTGTCGGGTGAAGCGGGCCAAGCGCGCTTTCGGGGCTGGTTGCTGTTGACCTTGGCCACTGTCAGCCTGGTGGTCATCAGCAACCATTTGGCGGTTCTGGCGGTGGCGTGGTTTGCCACCAGCGTGGCGCTGCACCAGCTCCTGGTTTTTTACGGCAATCGTCGTCCGGCTTTGGTCGCGGCGCATAAAAAGTTTCTTGCCAGCCGCTTGGCAGATTTGTTTTTGGCGGCGGCGGTGACGTTGATCGTGAGTACCGAGCACACGCTGTTCATCGATCAAATCTCAGCCCGCGCGCAGGCACTTGCGGCTGCTGGTGCCTTGCCGTGGCCTTTGCAACTGGCCACCGTGTTGATTGTCATCGCGGCCTTGCTGAAATGCGCCCAGTTGCCGGTGCACGGCTGGCTCATTCAAGTCATGGAAGCGCCTACGCCGGTGTCGGCTTTGCTGCACGCGGGCGTCGTGAACCTCGGCGGTTTTGTGTTGATGCGCATGAGCGGGCTGCTGTCCGAAGTGCCTCTGGCGCAAACCTTGTTGGTGGTGGTGGGCAGCGCCACCGCAGTGTTGGCTGCGTTGGTGATGATGACGCGCATCAGCGTGAAGGTGATGTTGGCATGGTCGACCTGCGCGCAAATGGGCTTCATGCTGATGCAGTGCGGCTTGGGCGCGTATGAGTTGGCGCTGCTTCATTTGGTGGGCCATTCTTTGTACAAAGCGCATGCCTTCTTGGCAGCGGGTGGCGCGGTGGAGCAGGCCCGGCTTCAGCGCCTGTCTGGCCCGGTTGCTTCGGTAAGTGCAAGTGCAGCGCTGTCGAGCGCGGTGCTGGGTTTGCTGCTGGCTGCTGCGTCGGTCGGTTTGGTTGCAACTGCGGCGGCGCTGCTGTGGGGTGCGCCCTTGACGCAGGAGCCAGTGCTGTGGGTGCTGAGCTTTGTGGTGTGTTTGGCCTTGGTTCCACTGCTCAGCGGGCGAGCGATGCGAGTCGGCGGGAGGGGGCTGGTGTTGTTGGTGTTGGCCAGCCTTGCGGTCGCCTCAACTTACTTTGCTTTGCATCACGTGGCCACGGCTTGGACAGGCGGCATGTCCCGTCAGCAGGCCAACCAGCCTGGTTTGTGGGCATGGGTGGCGGTGAGCTTCGGGGCGCTGTTTGTGTTGCAAACATGGGTGCGCAGCCGACCGCAAAGTATCCTGGCGCGCCGCCTCTACCCCTGGTTTTACGCAGGCCTGTATTTGGACGAATGGTTCACCCGCTTGAGCTTTCGGGTCTGGCCGGTTCGCTTGGGTGCTTCCTCCGCGCTGCCTTCTGCGTCAAGTGCAGTCACTTCCAAAGGTTTTTGATGAACGCTGCTTTGCATCACTCAGAGGCGTTGCAACACAGCGCTGACACCGCATGCGCGCGCCTCGCGCCCACATGGCCGCTCGATCAGTTCATCGCTGTCAACCCGTATTGGGGTTGGCTGGACAAGCCCTTCGATGAAGCTGCCGCTGAGCTCGCACGGATGTCGGGTTCCTTGATGTGGACCCCGCGCGAACATCACTTGGCGCGTTGGAAAGCCGGTGACCTGCGCGCGGAGCACTTGCGCGCCGCGTTGGCATCGACAGCAACACAGGCCGGCGCGACCTTCACCGCCGAGGAGTTGATTCATGCCTTGCACGTCGCTGCCGTGCTGCCATCGCGCTTGGGCCTCATGACCGACCTCGTCGATGCGCAGCGGGACTTGACGCACCACGTGGTGTGGCGCGACTTTGTGACGCACCAAGTCAGCCAACACTGCGCGGCTCATTTCGACCGCCATCAAGCCGTCTGGGGCGCGTCCCATGCGCAGGGGCTTTACGCGACCTGGTTGGAGCAGATGAAACGCGATCGAAGTGCGTCGCTTTTGATGTCGGCTGCCGACTGGTCGTGTCGCGTCAACCGGCTTCCGACACAGCCGGCCGAACTGATGGCCTGGGCAGCGCACCAACTGCAAGTGCCGCCAGCGGCCATCACGAACTACTTCACTGCTTTGCTTTTGAGTGTTAACGGATGGGCGTCATGGTGCGCTTATGAACGCTGGCAAGTCAGCTTGGCGGGTGCCCAAGCGGCGGTGCCCTGCGAATCGATCGGGGCGGTGTTCGATGCCGATGCACTGTTGAATTTGCTGGCCATTCGCTTGGCCTGGGAGTGTTTGTTGCTGCGCGACGTGCCTGAAGATTCTCTTGTCGCATGGCGCGCGTCGCTGGATCGCGATACCGAGACACCAGCACCCGCATCGCACGACGCCCGCGTTGACGCTTTGCTTCAACGCGCAGCCGAGTTCGCTTATCAGGCACCCTTGTGCCGCGACTTGCTGCAAGCATGCCAGCCCGCTGATACGGGCGCTGCAAAGTTCCAGGCGGTGTTTTGCATCGACGTGCGTTCTGAGGTGTTTCGGCGCGCCTTGGAAAGCACGAGCGCACACATCCGAACACGAGGCTTTGCCGGTTTTTTTGGTCTGCCGATCGCTTACCGCCCGCTCGGATGCGCGCTGGTTCGACCGCAGTTGCCCGGTTTGTTGTCCGCCAGCCATGAGGTCACCGAGGTCAGCGACAGTCCGTCGCTCGGCGAAGTTTTGTCGCGCCAACGCCGTCGCGGCCTGGACCTGCGTGCGCGCTGGCGCGAATTTCGAACTGGTGCGAGTTCGGGTTTCAGCTTCGTGGAGACCTGCGGATTGTTTTATGGCGTCAAGTTGTTGACTCAGAGTTTGCCGAATTTGGGCGACCCCTCGCCCGTAGAACAAATCGGCTTGCCGGGCTCACGCGGTGCAGCCAGCTGGGCTGCGGCACTGGCGCAGGAGGGCAGCAGCTTGCGGCCACGCTGGAATTCATCGCCCACGCCGAGCGAGGCCGACATGGCTGCGCAGTGCGGGCTCGCTGCGAACGTGCTCGGTGCCATGGGCTGGAACGCAGCCACGGGCCAAGCGCGCTTGGTTTTGCTGGCCGGACACGGCAGCCAAAGCAGCAACAACGCTCACGCGGCGGGCCTCGACTGCGGTGCCTGCGGCGGGCAGAGTGGCGAAGTCAATGCGCGCGTACTGGTCGGCCTGCTCAACGACCCGCAGGTTCGCAGCAGCTTGGCAGCACGCGGCGTGGTGTTGACCGAGCAGACCCAGTTTGTGGCGGGGGTGCACAACACCACCACCGACGAAATGACCCTGCACGACCTGGATTTGCTGCCTGCCAGTCACAGCGCTAATCTGGTTGAGTTGACCCGACACGTGGCGCACGCCGGCCACTTGGCGCGGGCCGAGCGGGCAGAAGCGCTGGGCTTGAGGGCTGAACCCGAGAACGTTGCCCGCTCAGCAGATCGGCTGTTTCGCGCCATCAAAGCGCGCGCCAACGATTGGGCCGAAGTCAGGCCCGAATGGGCCTTGGCCAACAACGCTGCTTTCATCGTGGCACGGCGCTGGCGCACCCAACACTTGAACTTGGCCGGGCGCGCCTTTCTGCACGACTACGACTGGCAGCAAGACAGCCAGCTCACGCTGCTCGAACTCATCATGACCGCGCCCATGGTGGTGGCGAACTGGATCAACATGCAGTACCACGCGTCGACGGTAGACAACGCTCGTTACGGCAGCGGCAACAAGCTGCTGCACAACGTGGTGGGCGGTCGCTTGGGTGTGTTCGAAGGCAATGGCGGTGACTTGCGCATCGGGCTGCCGTGGCAGTCAATTCACGACGGCGACCAGCTTCGGCACACACCGCTGCGCTTGAGCGTGTTCATCGAAGCACCGCAGTCGAGCATCGACCGCGTCATCGCCCAACACGAAGTGGTCCGGCAGTTGGTTGAAAACCAGTGGTTGCACCTGTTTCAAATCGACCCGATGCGGCCCGAGATTTCACAGCGCCAAAGTTCCCAGCCTGAGCGCGGCCTGTGGAAGGCTTGTGTCTAGGACTTCCAGCGCCGCCACAAATCACTCGCGTGAATCAAGCCGGACGCGCTCAAAAACAGTGCGGTCACGCCTGGGCTTTGGCCCAACAATGCATTGCGCAGCGCCAACATCAAGCACAGGCCCGACAGCAAATTGGCCGCAAACTCCCAGAAGGCCACGCCCTTGCCGGTGAGCCGGTGATACACCGTCAACGCCAAGCCTTCGAACACCGTGATGGCAATGATGAGTTCAATCAAGCGCGGCCCGCCGAAGAATTCATTCAAGATTCGCCTACTTTCGCCGTTTGGTATCTTGGTCCGAACGGACCGTTCAAGCGGACCGTCGTGAGGTTGAGGTAACCGGCGATTGACACCCAAATCAGGTAGGGCGCGAGCAGCCAACTTGATGTCGGGGAGTAGCTCGCGAACGCGACGATCAATGCCACGACCGACAGCCACAGCAGCGCCCATTCAATCAGCGCCCAGTCGGGCCGCTTCAGGCGAAAGTAAAACAAGCTCCATGCGATATTGAACACGCCGTTCAGCGCAAACAACGCCAATACCCAGTGGCGGTGCGCCGCAGTGGGTGCGCGCGCCCAGGCCATCACACCTGCCGTGGCGGCAGCTATGAAGATGGTGGTCCAGATGGGGCCAAAGGCCCAGTCGGGTGGTTTCCAGCGCGGTTGGCGCAGGCTTTTGTACCAAGGGCCAATGTCGGTGAGCAGCCCACCGGCACCGGCCACCACCACCGTCGAAATCGCGGCAACGCCGATGGCCTTGAAATCAAAGCCATCCAGGTTCATGCCTTGGCCATGCCCAATAAATGCGCCATGTCTTTGAAGAAAATGCGCACGTGAGCCATCGGCTTTTTGCGCACCAGCTCTTTGTTCATGTACGACTCAAAGGTGAGCTGCTGAACATCGCGGTCTTCGCAAATTTTCACAAAGCTCTCGCGGCGCTTTTCGTTCGCGTACCAGAACCACTGCATGACCGCCAACACCCGAAAGACCGTGCCGTGTTTTTTCATGAAGGTTTTGCGAGCCAACTTGAGCGAGCGCACATCGCCGGTTTGCAGCAAGGCTTGCACAGATTCCGCTGCCAATCGACCGCCGTACATCGCGTAATAAATGCCTTCGCCGGAAGCTGACGCCACGACGCCCGCCGCGTCGCCCGCCAACACCACATCGCGGCCGTTGTCCCAACGCGGCAGCGGCTTCATCGGCAGTGGCGCGCCTTCGCGGCGCAGAGTTTCCCAATCGCTCATACCGGCGGTTTCACGAAGTTTGGCCACCGAACCGCGCAGCGAAAAGCCTTTGTCGGCGCTGCCCGTGCCCACGCTCAGCGTGTCGCCGTGAGGAAAAACCCAACCGTAAAAATCGGGCGACACCGTGCCGCGGTAGTACACGTCGCAGCGCGAGGCGTCGTAGTCGGCGCTTTTGACTTCAGGCGCTTTGATGATCTCGTGGTACGCAAAAACGTACTTGGTGCGCTCGGCACCTTTGACCTGTTGGCTGGCCACTTTGGACTTGGCACCGTCGGCCCCAATGATGCTGCGAGCGCGCACTTGGGTGGGCAGGCTGTGACCCTTGGTGGCGCTTTCACGCTGCTCAAAGTGAACGATGCTGACGCCGTCGGCGTCACGGGTGATTTTGTTGAAGGTGCCGATGCGGCGCACCGCGCCCGACTCAGCCGCGCGCATGCGCAGCCATTCATCGAAATGCTCGCGGTCGACCATGCCGACAAAACCGTTGTCGATGGGAATGTCAACCCGGTTGTCTTTGGGCGAAATCATCCGAGCCGAACGCGCTTTGGCCACCAGCATGCTGTCGGGAATGTCGAAATCTTTGATGGCGCGCGGTGGAATGGCACCGCCGCAAGGTTTGATGCGCCCGGCGCGGTCGAGCAGCAACACCGTGCGACCTTGGCGCGCCAGGTCGTGAGCCGCTGTGGCTCCGGCAGGGCCGCCGCCGACGATGACCACGTCGAAGGTTTCCATGGCGGTTGCAGTGACCGCAAGGTCTGGAAGGCTGGATGAAGTCATGACGTACTCCTGGTGACTTGCGACAGAAAAAACTCAGATGGCGATTGAAGAGATGCCCGCGCGCAAAGCCAGCGCGCTGACCATCATTCCCAAAACGAAAAGCGGCACACCGAAGCCGCTGTACCAAAGTGCTTGAGCGGTCGGTGCTTTCAAGAAGCGCCGCATCATCAAACCTTGAAACACGACGAGCGCTGCCACGATGGCGGCGTGCACAGGCTGGCCCCAGGACAGCAGCAAACCCACCACCACGACCTGCGGCAGGATCATGAAAGCGCATGCGGTTTGGGCGGCGCGTTGCACACCCAATTGCACGGGCAACGAACGCACCCCCATGAGGCGATCACCTTCCACCGCTTTGAAATCGTTCAAGGTCATAATGCCGTGAGCGCCAGCGCTGTACAGCGCCGCCAACATCAGTGAGCGTGCATCGGGCATCACGCCGCCCGCCATCACCGCAGCCCCAGTGACCCACGCCAAGCCTTCGTAGCAAATGCCGCAGGCCGCGTTGCCCCACCAGCCGTTCATCTTCAGTCGCACCGGCGGCATGCTGTATGCCCAAGCCAACACCAAGCCCGCTACCGCCGCGCCGAATCCCCACGGCCCGAGTGCGCTTGCCACGAGCAGCGACAACAGCGTCCACAAAATCGCGATGTACAAGCCCCACGCGCCGGGCATGCGGCCTGAAGGAATGGGGCGCTGCGGCTCGTTGATGGCGTCCACATGGCGGTCAAACCAGTCGTTCGACGCTTGGCTGCAAGCGCACACCATGGGCCCCGCCAGCACGATGCCGGTGACGATGAGCGGCCATTTGCCTTGCGGGCTCACACCTGACGCCACGACCCCGCAACCAAACGCCCACATGGGAGGAAACCACGTGATGGGCTTCAGCAGTTCTGCCACCACCGGCAATCGCGGCATGGGCATGAGGGGGTGGACAAGCATATGAATGATTTTGAACTTGACACTGTTAAGTGTCAACTCAAACTTACACTCTGTTTTCCCGGGGTCGTGTTTGCACCTGGCGCGCGACTACTTTTCGTTGTCGGCCAGCGGGTCGCTCATGCCGTAGCGGCGCAGTTTCACGTAGAGGCTTTGGCGCGACAAGCCCAGCATTTCGGCAGCAGCCGCGCGGTTGTCGCGTGTCAAGTCAAGAGCGGCTTCGATGCACAACTGCTCGATCAAATCGCTGGTTTCGCCGACGATGTCTTTCATCGGAACACGTCCCACCAGTTCGGCCAGTTGACTGGCGGAGCGCGGCAGTTCCTTGTCGCCTTTGGTCAGTACCGACGGTCGACGGCTGACGTCGCGAATCATGAAGCCCAGCAAGGTGCCTTCGCTTTCATGGGTCAGCGTGGCCGAGATTTCGATGTCGGTGACCGAGCCGTGGTCGTCGCGCAAACTGGTCGGGAACAAGCGAATGGAGCCGCGTTGGCGCAAGGTGGTGATGAGCACGTTCAGCTCCACGCCCGTGCGGCCTAACCAACGCCCCAACGACTCTGAACGAACTTGCGATTCCGCCGTGAGGTGCACCAGTTCCAAAAAGGCTTCATTGGCTGACACGATCAAGCCTTCGGCGTCGGTTACCACCACGCAGTCAGGTGAGCTTTGCACGAGCTTGAGCAACGCCGCTTGAACGCCGGAACCGGCCGAATTGTCGACACCAGTGCCAACGTCCTGTTGCGAGCGACTCAAGCGAATCACCAGAAGCGAACCCACCTCTTGGCGGAACATCGAGCCAGACACATTCAACACGACACCGCTCAGTTGGGCTCGCACGCCTTCTGATTTACCGCTGGTGCGCACGGTGGCCAGCATGTTTTGAACGGCCTGTGTATCGCGCTCGTCCATGCCGTAGGGAAATGAGCTGCCGACCAGCTTGCCCGCTTTATCGCCAAACAACAAAAGCGCCACCGGGTTGGCCTCCACCACTTTTTGAGTGATGGCATCGATGATGAGCACACCGTCAGACGCGGTTTGAAAGAGGTGTCGATTGCGCGACTGGGTGTCTCGCAGTCGCCAGTTGTCTTGCAATGCTTCTTGTTGCGCATCGACCAAGCGTTGTTGCAGGTCAGACATTGCACGCAGATCGCGTCCAAAAACCACCGAGCGACCCAACGCCGGCGCGCGGCCTTCATCGCTGACTTTGACTGCGCAGTAGGACAGCATCAAGTCCGCGCCGCGCGGGCTGGGGTGGTTGACCTGACGCCAGCGCGGCGTGCTGTCGGTTTCTGCATCGCGCAGCAGGGCCGTGATCTTGGCGCGGCTTTCTTTGGTGACGGTTTGAATCAGCGGCTGGCCAACCCAGCTGTCGCACTTCTCGGTGTCTAGCGCTCCGGGGCTGTAGGCCACGTCACAAACGATGCCTTCAGCGTCCACCACCAAGGCCAAATCGGCGCAGCCAGAGATCAGGCGCGAAACAGATTCAGCGGTCAGGTCAGCAAAAGTGGTGGCGGGTTCGGCGAACTGCGACATGCAAAACCTTCAGCTCCCTTCCTTGAGTGAATGGTCTTGACGAAGGAGCCGCAATGCGGGCACCTTCATCGCGACAACACCCGTTTGCCGATCAAAATTTCGGCTTGAACGGGCGCGTCTTTCGCATCCACTGCGGTGCAATCGGCACCCACGGTTTGAACAAGTTCAGGGCTTTCAAGGAAGACGGGACCGCCCACCATCACACCCACGTTTTTGTTGCGCGACACCTGCCGCACGGTGGCGATGCAATCTTTCAGCCAATCGAGGCGGGTTTCACTGCCCACTGAAAACCCAATCACGTCAAACCACTCCAGGCGCGCCATGTCGACTGCGTTGGTGGGCTGAGTCGCACCGCCGCGAGTGCTGCCGATGAGGCGTGCGCCAAGGCCGG
>JANPNT010000487.1:0-5040 GCA_031427655.1 Burkholderiales bacterium | reverse complement strand
AGCATCGCCAACCGAAGGTCTGCGTTTGTCGGTGCGCGCGATCACGCTGAAAGGCCAGCCCAGCCTGACATTCGTCACCAGCCACGCCACGCGCGACGACACACAGAACTTTTCGCTGGCCGGTGGTTTGATGGCGCTGCGCGAGTCGGTGGCTCACGCCTTCAGCCACGCCCATCTGCTCACCGCCAGTGAAGAGATTCAACTGCTCACCAGCAAGAAGGGCAAGCGCAATTTGAGCCGTCACAAGTCGTCTCTCACTGAGGCGAAATTATCAGACTCGCACGACCACCAGAAGCAACGCCTTATCCATCAAGACCGACCTTGGTTGATGGCCCTTGGCGTCACCGATGAGAGGCATCAAGTGGTGCCAGCAATGTCGCGCAAGTGGAAGCAAATCAACAAGTTTGTCGAGGTGCTTGCCAGCGCCGTAGACAAAGCCCACCTGCCGACAGACCGCACCGTGAACGTGGCCGATTTCGGCTCTGGCAAGGGCTACCTCAGTTTCGCGGTTCACGACTTTCTGACCACCATTTTGAGGCGCTCGGCCAATGTGTTGGGCGTTGAGCTTCGTGCCGACATGGTGAATTTGTGCAACGCCGCTGCCACCCGGTTAAAGCTGAACGGCCTGCGTTTTGAAAAAGGCGATGTGAGCCGCAGCGTGCCCGACAAGCTCGACGTCATGATCGCCCTGCACGCCTGCGACACCGCCACCGACCACGCCATTCATGTGGGTGTGCGCGCCGGTGCCTCGGTGATTTTGTGTTCGCCGTGTTGCCACAAACAACTGCGCCCTCAGCTCATGAGCCCGCACCCTTTGCAGCCCTTGTTGCAACACGGCGTGCACCTGGGCCAGCAAGCTGAAATGCTCACCGACGGCTTGCGCGCGATGCTGCTGGAGGCTTGCGGCTACGAGACCCAAGTGTTCGAGTTTGTGGCGCTGGAACATACGCAGAAAAACAAAATGATCTTGGCGGTGAAGCGGCCAGACTGTTCTGACGCTGCGCCCGTGTTGGCCCAAATCCGTGAGCTGAAAAGCTTCTACGGCATCCGCGATCAGTGTTTGGAAACCCTGCTTCGCGCCAGTGGTTTGCTGGCCGCTCAGCCCGGCAACTTGAAGCCCATCTGATCCAGCGCGTCAGACACCAGTTCCAAACGCAGCAGCGGGCTGTCCAGCGACATGAAGCGCTGCTTGACTTCGGCGCTGAGTGGCAGCAGCTCGCACCAGCGGTTGGCCAGCCAACCGCAGTCGCTCCACAAATGCGGCTTTTGAATCGGCAGGTCAGCGCCTTGCAACTGCTGTTCGATGCCGATCATCAATTGCTGAAGCGCATGCCGCACGTGCGCCAAATCTTCCGGCACTGCAAGCTCGGGGTCGGCTGGCAAGCTGTGCGCCTGTGCCACCCACAAACCGTGCGGAAGCTGTTGGCTGGAGTCGATGTGAAAGCGCTGCGTGCCGGTGCAGCGCACCACCATCAAGCCGGGTTGTGGCCGCTCGAACTGAGTGATCTGCGCCAGCGTGCCCACCGCATGAAAGGCCTCATTCACAAAGCCTTCGCCCTTCGGTTTGGTGATTGGCTTGGCGTCCGCTTGTGTGTCCTTGGCGTCCTTCGCGTCACGGTCGCGCTGCCTCGTCTCGCTCCCCTCGGTCAAACAAATCACCCCAAATGGCGTGCCCGCCTTGTGGCATTTGCCGATCATGTCGTGGTAGCGCACCTCAAAAATTTGCAGCGGCAGCAAGCCGCCAGGGAAAAGCACCGACTGCAGGGGAAACAGCGGCAAGTCGGTGAGGGTGGTGTTGGTTGGGTTCACGGCGAGATGTTAAAGCCAGGCCAGAAACACTACCGCGTCAAGGCGACCAACGCTCAAGCCGCCTCCAGCAGAAACTCAACCTTCACAGTGTCATACGGAAACTCAACCAGACCCAACTCGGTTTTGTCGAGCACGCCTGCAAGCAGCAGGGCCTTCACGTCGGCGTGCACTGCTTTGACATCGCGGCTCACCCGCCGTGCGGCTTCACGAATGGACACGGGCCCAGCGCCGCACAGTGCCTTGATGAGATCCCAGCGCTTGGCGGTGAACACGCGCCAGAGCAACTCAGGGCTGGCGAAACTGAGTCGCGCCGACTTTTGTGGTTTGCCTGATTTGGCCGCAGCCAGCGCCTCGGCCAGCGCCGACTGGGGCGTGCGGACATCAAGAACGAGCGTCTTCATCTTGCTGCCTCCGGATGTCGCGTTCAAAGTCTTCGAACAGTTTGTCCAATGTTGAAAATCGACACTTCTTTTCAGCACCATTCACATGGCGGTGGTCACCTTTGCCCACTTCGTTGTCGTAGCGCAGCGCATTCGCCGTTTCAGACGAAAGCGAGGCGGTATTTGTATGAGTGGGCAGAACCGAGCAGAGGCGTGGTGACGATCCAAGCCACGATCTCTGAGAACTGCGTTTCCTTGTGCGCGATGCGGTGACGGACAACGCGAGTGGCTTTCACAACAAGGAGAGTCGCTGGCGAAACGAGTGTTGTCAACGTTTTCAACGGCCAGGTGGCTGCGACGGTCGCTGTCTGGCGCTGTTTACGGCGAGGTAACGTCCGACCTCGGCAGGCATGGACGCCTCAAGGCAGCATCAGATCAACGCTGTCCGACCAATGTTGCCTCACCAAAAAAATGGCTGAACACTTCAGGTTCATGCACCTCACGAACGGCCATGCCGCGCAGGGGTTCGCGGAAGGCTTGGGGTTCGGGCAGGTCGTGCAGGTCGCCGCGCTGGGTGGCGCTCCATGCGTTGCCGAAGGTGGACGGGGTGAAGGCGCGTACTGCAGCGGTCTGCGTGGGCATTTGACGTCGCTGTGCCACCGCGCTGGCCAGCGAGGGCAGCTCTTCCCACTCGATGGCATCGGCCGACGCCAGAGCCGCAATGTTGCGGTAGGCGGCGCTGCGATATTGCTGGGGTTGCTGAACCGAGCGGCGAACGGTAGACGAGAAGATGGCTTGCATGGCATGGTCTTTCAGCGCTCTAAGAGCATGCTGTGAAGGCTACCTAAGCCGCGCCTCGGCCATCGTTTGAACAGGCCCGCGAACGGCGGGCTGTTCTGTTCTCAGCTGCCTGCCGAGGGGGCAGGGTGCGCAATTTCCGGCGAGACCGCCGACTTGGCTGCGGGTTTGGCTTTGCGCTTGAACATGCGCCCCGCCCACAACACCAAGTCGTCCACGTAAGTGAAGATCACCGGGATCACCAGCAAGCTCAAGAAGGTGGAGGTGATGAGCCCGCCAATCACGACGATGGCCATGGGCGAGCGAAAGCTCGGGTCCACACCCCAACCCAGGGCGATGGGCAACATGCCCGCGCCCATGGCGATGGTGGTCATGATGATGGGGCGGGCGCGTTTGTGGCAGGCGTCCAGCAGGGCGTCCCAACGCGTCATGGCGTGGTCGCGGCGCGCCATGATGGCGTACTCGACCAACAAAATCGAGTTCTTGGTGGCCACGCCCATCAACATGATCAGGCCGATCATCGACGGCATCGAGATGGCCGTGTGGGTGATGAACAGCGCCAAAAACGCACCGGGAATCGACAACACCAGCGCCGCCAAAATCGTCACCGGTTGCACGAAGTCTTTGAACAACAGCACCAACACGATGTAGATGCACAGCACGCCGGTGAGCATGGCCAATCCGAAGCTGCTGAACAACTCGCTCATCGCCTCGGCGTCGCCTATCTCGGTCTGCGTCACGCCGGGCGGCAAGTTGGCCAAACTTGGCAAGGCCATGGCGGCGGTTTGCACTGCGCCCAGTGGTTGCTGGTTCAACTCGATTTCGAAATTGACATTGCGCTGGCGGTCGTAGCGGTTGATTTGCGCGGGGCCGCTGGCCATGGTGAGCGTGGCCACGTTGCCCAACATCACCGGGCCGCGCGCACCCGGTACAGCCAAGCGCGACAACAAGTCTAGGTCGGCCCGTGCGTCCGAGCGCAGCTTCACCACGATGGGCACTTGGCGTTGGCTGAGGTTGAGCTTGGCCAGGCTTTGGTCGTAGTCGCCCGAGGTGGCAATGCGCAAGGTGTCGGCAATGGCGGCAGACGTCACGCCCAGGTCGGCGGCGCGGGCAAAGTCAGGCCGCACGATGAGTTCAGGGCGCACCAGGCTGGCACTCGATGTGACGGCACCGATGCCGGGAATGCCGCGCAACTCACGCTCCACCACGCGCGCATGCTCACTGAGCAAGGCACCGTCTTCGGCGGCCAACACCAGCACATAGCGTTCGCTTGACGCGCCCAAGCCCACGGTCACCCGCGCCCCGGGCACGGCTGAAACAATCTCGCGCAGCTCGTTTTCGATGCTTTGTTTGCTGATGCCGCTGCGCTCAGAGCGCGGTGTCATGTTGATGGTCAAGGTGGCGGTACGCACCTCAGCGGCACCGGCCACAGCGAACGGGTCACCGCCTGTGGCACCTGCGCCCACAGCGGTGTAGACGAGTTTCACATGCTTGTTTTTTTGCACCAGCAAGCGAGCCTGCTCGGCGGTGGCCAAGGTCTGCTCAAAGGTGCTGCCCGGTGGCAATGAAACCTTGACCTGCGTTTGCGACAAGTCGTCAGGCGGAATGAAGCCTGTGGGCAAAAACTTCACCAAGAACAGCGAGCCGCCCATGAACAACGCCGCCGCCACGATGGTGATGAGGCGGTGCTTCAAGCACCATGCAGCCCAGCGCATGTAGTAGGCCAGCCAGCCGGGTTCTTGGTGGTCTTTCTTCGGCCGGTGCAGGATATATGCCGCCATCATGGGCGTCAGCATGCGCGCCACCACCAACGAGAAGAACACCGCAATTGCGGCCGTCCAACCAAACTGCACAAAGAATTTGCCTGGCACGCCGGCCATGAAAGCGGTGGGCAGGAACACCGCAATCAAGGTGAAGGTGGTGGCAATCACCGCCAAGCCGATCTCGTCGGCTGCTTCCATCGCCGCTCGGTACGGCGACTTGCCCATGCGCAGGTGGCGCATGATGTTTTCAATCTCGACAATGGCGTCGTCCACCAAAATGCCCACGACCA
>JANPNT010000486.1:0-1668 GCA_031427655.1 Burkholderiales bacterium | reverse complement strand
GCCCTGGCCACCGACTCGCTGCACAGCCTGGCCGCGCGGGGTGTGGTGAAGGCTGATTTTGTGCAGACCCTTCTGACGCAGCGACTTCCAGAGCACCCCGGCTACTATGGCGAGATGGTGTGGATCTTGATGATGCTGGAGCAATGGCTTGCCGCCAAAGTGCCAAAGTTCAGGATGCCCAACTGATGTATGTCATTGGGATTGGCGAGGCCTGGCGGATTGAAGTCCAAAGTTTTTAACCAATTTTTCATAGAAACCTGTTTTATTAACTAAAATTATCAAAGGGTAATCAATTTTTTTAAAAACCAGGAGTTTCAAGTGTCGGATTGGATCGGATATCGGTGGCTAGCAGAACTCTTTCGGGTTTCGCCGGTTCAAGCGTTTCGAACTGAAAGCGCCATCGCCCAATCGCGAGTCACTCTGCGGGAAAACGGTTATGTCCATCAACACTACCTGCCCGCGGCAAGGCCTGTAGACTCCCTCGCGGCTCATCTTGCCTTTGCGCTCAAGCACGAAGGTATTCATCTGGAATTTCTGGCCCGGTTGTTTGATGTGGTCCCGAGCACCGATCTGGAGGCATGGATTACATCCGAGCCCACCGGACAATACGCGCGCCGTACGGGCTTCTTCTACGAGTATTTGACTGGCCGACAGCTGGCGTTCTCCGGCGTTGTGGCAGGCAACTACGTCTCGGCGCTGGACGAAGGCAACTACCTGACAGCGAACCCGCCAGTCAACAACCCGCGCTGGCGAGTACGCGACAACCTACCGGGCACACGCGGCTACTGTCCGCTGGTGCGGCGCACCGCTCAAGTGCGGCAGGCTGAGCAGTACGATTGCGCACAGCATTTAGCGGATCTGGAGGCCGAATTTGGCGCTGACGTGCTGCAACGCAGCGCCGTTTGGTTGACTATCAAGGAAAGCCGAGCGAGCTTCGCGATTGAGCACGAAGAACAGCATGTCGATCGGGTGCAGCGCTTTGCCTCGGTGATGGAACAGCGCTGTGGGCACTACGACGAACCGTTGTCACCCGCCGCTCTGGAAGAGTTGCAGTTGCAAATCCTCGGGCCACGGGCGATGCGCTACGGCGTGCGACGCTCCCCGGTATTTGTGGGAGAAACAGACGGATTCACTGAGGTCGTTCATTACATTGCGCCGCACTGGGATGACGCGCCTGCGTTGCTGTCAGGCCTGCGCCATTTTGCGGCCCGCACTGTAGGCGCTTGTGCGCTCATCCGCGCGGCCGTACTGTCGTTTGGTTTTGTGTACATCCATCCAATGTCCGATGGCAATGGCCGCATATCGCGCTTCCTCATTAACGACGTGCTGCGGCGGGACAAGGCGATCCCAGCGCCCTTCATCCTGCCGGTGTCGGCCACGATCAACAGCACGGTCGTGAATCGGCGAGGTTATGACCAGGTGCTGGAGTTGTTCTCGCGACCACTGATGCGCAAGTACGCCGATGCCTGGCGCTTTGGCCAGGAACAGGTCGCCGCGGACGGTGTTCACCACAATCTGCAGTTCGATGCCTACCAAGACGCCCTGCCTGCCTGGCGCTATCCCGACCTGACCGACCATGTCGAGTACCTGGCCCAAGTGGTGCAGATGACCATTGAGCAGGAGATGCGCAAGGAAGCGGGCTATCTGCGTAGCCTGCGCGCGGCCCGC
>JANPNT010000485.1:0-4008 GCA_031427655.1 Burkholderiales bacterium | reverse complement strand
CCCAGCAGCCGGCAGGGCGGACCGCGAACCCACGACCCCTTGGTTCGTAGCCAAGTACTCTATCCAACTGAGCTACAGCCGCTTAATTCCGGAGTATAGCATTCTGAAAACGCGTTGATTGAGACGCTTTGAGCCGCTCGCATCAAGCGATGCGAGCGGCTCGCTGGTACTGGGCGGAGGCAGCGTCGGTTTGGTCTTGGTGTTCGGCAATGCGGGCCAACGTCAGACAGGCTTGGCGTCGGGCCGCTGCGGCGAACGCCGTGTCAGCGGCGGCAGACTCGAGCAGCACCTTGGCCTTGCCCCACAACTGGAGCTCGGCCAAGGCGCAACCAACGGCGTAATTGATGGCGCTTTCTTGCGGGTAAGTCTGCGCAGCAGCTTCCAGACGCGGCAACCATTCGGCTCCCAGGCCGGGCAGTGCATCCACCAAGCCACCGGCCAAGGTAGCGCGTTCGTCAGAGCCCAAGTCGCTCAGGCGCTCCCAAAACGGGCGCAACCAGCTCCTGCCTTCGTCCGCTTGACCAAAGCCAGCAGCGCGGCTGGCGGCGCGTGCGGCGACGAAGGCATCGCGGCGGTCGGCGTTGTCAAACTGCAGCCAAACGCGGCGCAGTTGCTCGGCGTCACGCGCAGTATCGAGCGCCTCGAATCCGAGCGACCGCAACAGGCTCAGCGCGGCCACTTTCGAAAAGCCTTGGTGCTTGGCCAACAAGCGGGCGGTTTTGAGCGCTTCTTGCGGTTGACGGCCCAGGCGCGTGGCTTGCAATTTCAAGCGCAGCGCGTGCGTGCGCCGGGCCACACCCGGCGGCAGTTCAGACAACAGTTGCAAGCTGCGCTCGGCGTCGCGGTCGTCCAGCGCCCACTCGGCCGCCAGCAACCTGGCACCTTCTTCGGCAGAGCGGGCCGACGGACTGCGGCGTGCCAAATCGAGCGCCTTGGTGAGTTGCTCATCGCGTTTGCTGCGATCTTGCAGGCGGTGCGCACTGCCAGCCGACAGCAGCAGGCCCAACACGGTGAATTCGTTGTCCTGCTTCAAATCAGGCGTGTCGATTTGAATGGCCAGCGCGCGCTGCGCAGCAGCCTGCGCGCGGCTGTAACGACCGCCAAAGTATTGCGCCAACGCTTCGCGCAACGCAGTTTGAGCCGAACGGTCACGCCGCGCCACGCGCCACTCGTGAGCCCGCTGCGGCAGGCCGGTGAGCGCATTCACGGCTTGAATCAGGGTGACCAACAAAAAGCAGGTTCCCACCAGCAACAGCAGGAACAGATTCAGCGACATGTCGAGGCGCCGACGGCCCGCATAAAAGCTCACCAGGCCGTCATTGGTGCCCAGGCTGGTGGCAGCCACCACGGCCACGGCAAACAGCAAGGTGAACCAGATGACGGCGCGCATGGCGGTGAAAGACGCTCAGCGCCCGGCCGAAGCCGTGGCCAGCGCGGCCAGCGTGTCGTCGGGCCGAGGCAAGGTGACCTGACGCGCTTGCGCGGCCACCTGCTTGACCAGCTCAAGCGCCAAGCCGGTGCGCCGCGCGCTGCGATCGAAGTAGTGGTCGAGCGCGGCTTGCGCGCTTTGCAAATCAGTTTGTGCGGTGTCGAACTGGCGGCTCAGCAACGCCAGCCGTGCGTTCAGCAAACGCAGTTTGAGGTTTTCGCGCAAAAAGAAAGCTTGCTCGGGTGCTAGCAGCATGGCGTCAGGTTTGTCGATGCGTGTGACGCGGATGAGGGACTTGACTTCAGTCCACACCCGCTCAGCCGCAGCCGTCCAACCTTCGCGCCAGGTTTGTGCCCACTGTGAAGCGGTCGCGGCCGATGCGGCTTTTGCGGGCACTGCCGGAACCACCACGTTGCGCGGCTCAGCACTGGACAGCAGGGGCAACTCGTCCACCAAACGCACCGCTTCGTCGAGCTTGATGACCAGCGAGTTGATATCGGCCACGGCCACCGCACGCACCTTGTCGAGGTCGCGTGCAATGGCGCGGCGCACGCCTTCCAAGCGCGGTTGATTGACGCGAGCAAGGCGTTCATCGGCTTGTTTCAGCACCGCGAGCAAGGGCTCGGCGCTGCCGGTGATGGCGCTTTGTTGCAGCGCCACGCGGATGCCAGCTTCTACATCCACCACCAAGGTTTCATCGCGCGAACGCGACATCGACTGAATCAAATCTTCGAGCTGACTGCGCTGAATCGCGACCTCGGCCACACGCGCTTCCAGCAGGGCCACCTTGGCCGCCGATTCGCGGCTGCTGTCCTGCGCTTGTTTGGCGAGCAAGCGCGCTTCGCTGGACTGGCCTTGGCTTTCTTGCTGGCGGCGCACCAGTTCTTGTTCGATGTTTTTGACGCGGTCTTGCGCGCGCCAGGCCACCACCAAACTGGCAAGCGTGAGCAAGGCGAGCGCCACGAAGGCAGCCACCAACCCATAGGCATAGCGCTTGGATGGATTGCTTGGATTTGCAGCTGCAGCTGCAGGTGCGGCAGCCTCTGCCAGCGCCACGGCTTCAGGCTGGTCCGGCAAGGCATCAATCAAGACAGGGTTGGCCATGGACGATTGTAGGCAGACCGTCACATGCCAACGAGCTGCGCCACGACGGCGTCGAGCGCCGGGCGACAGCTCAAAACCTTGCCGAATCCGGCTGCTTGCGCGCTGTCGGCAATGCGCGGATGCGTGGCGATCGCGGTAGCCCGCGACCAGTCCACTGGATTGGCCTGGACCTCGCCCAGATGCATCAAATTCGTCACCGCCTCTGAGCTGCTGAAGAACCAGACATGAGCTTCGGGCGCAGCCAGTGCGGCCCGCAGCAACGCGTGCGCCTGGGCGGAAAACCGGGGCCCCACACGTCGGTAAGCCGAGACAAAACTC
Organism: Burkholderiales bacterium; assembly: GCA_031427655.1. Classification (GTDB taxonomy): domain Bacteria; phylum Pseudomonadota; class Gammaproteobacteria; order Burkholderiales; family Burkholderiaceae_C; genus JANYJJ01. The sequence goes on along the minus strand of JANPNT010000485.1, from coordinate 1,157 downwards.
ACTGACGCACCGGCCGTTCGCAACTGATCGGCCAGCCAGTCACGCCCCCCATCGCCGCGCACCACCAACACCGACGCATGCGCCCAGCGCTGGCCCTGCAACACATCCCACAGCGCCTCAGAATCAAACTGCGGCGCATCGGCAGATGGCTCCACGATCAAATCCGGCGGCACACCACAGCGGCGCAAAACTGTGCTCGTGCCTGGTCCGGGTGAACCGACTTGCAGGGTTGGTGGCCAAGCCATGTGCTCGGGGCGAGCGGAAAAAAACCACTCCACCGCATTCGGGCTGACGAAAAAAGTCAACTGATGCGACGGCAGTTCGATCCAGGCTTGGCGAACCGCCGCTGGGTCTTGAGGTGCGGCGATGTCAATCAGCGGCAGAGCCACGGCGTCGAGCCCCGAACGCGTGAATTCAGCCACCCATTCTTCGGCTTGAGCCGCCGGGCGCGTGACAAGAATTCGCACTGGCTCAAGCCCGCGCAGGCAGCGCCGGTTTCAATATGAATTTCAATATGAATTTCAATGTAAGGCGACAGCCATGTACTCGGCGGCACCTGCGCCGCGCAGCACCTGCGCCACCTGCTCGCCCATCGCGCGGGCTTCGGCCTCGCTGCGGGCTGGCATGCGCAATTCAGCGCGCAACAGCGGCAACTCGGTGCGTTCAGGGTGCCCCAGGGCCGCGCTCAAAAACAGTTGTTGCCCTTCCCACACCGCATGCGCTGCCAACGGCACGCTGCAACTGCCGCCGAGCGCACGCGACACTGCGCGCTCAGCTTGCACGGCCAGTGATGTGGGGTTGTCGACCAACTTGCTGAGCGCTTCGCGCAGCGCGGTAGCGTCGGTGCGCACCTCCAGACCCAAGGCACCTTGGCCGGCGCAAGGCAGCATGTCGATGACTGAAAACGAGGCACGTATGCGCTTGCCCAAGCCCAAGCGCTTCAGGCCGGCCGCCGCCAACACGATGGCATCAAACGCACCGTCATCGAGCTTGCGCAAACGGGTATCCAAGTTGCCGCGCAAAGGCTCGATGCGCAAATCCGGGCGCAGCGCTTTCAACTGCACCAGGCGGCGCAGGCTGCTCGTGCCCACCACCGCGCCGTGCGGCAGCGCGGCCAAATTGAGGTGATGGTTGGACACAAAGGCGTCGCGCGGATC
>JANPNT010000484.1:0-2065 GCA_031427655.1 Burkholderiales bacterium | reverse complement strand
GTCAAAAAAGACGGCCGCCGCATCGAATACAAACGCAGCAAGATTCTGGGCTCCATGAGCCTGGCCCTGCGCAAACGCCCCGTCAGCACCGAACAGGTCGACGCCGCCGTCGAACGCATCGAAGAAAAACTGCTGTCGCTGGGCCTGCGCGAAGTAGCGTCCAACCGCATCGGCGAGCTCGTCATGCGCGAGCTGAAAAGGCTCGACAAGGTGGCCTACATCCGATTCGCCAGCGTGTACCGGAGCTTCGAGGACATTGACGAGTTTCGGGCCTTGGTGGATGAGGTTAGGCGGTAACAGCGCAGTCACGGGAGGCGAGACTTCTGGTTGAAGTCCGCACTGACCGGAATGGCTTGACGGAATGCATGATTCCCCACACGGACAGGCGGTCGATACAAGCTGATGCACGGCAGACCAGGGTATTGAAGCGCAGGTGATGAGTTCTTACACTTGTCACATGGCCCTCACACCCTCGCTTTCTTCGAAAACTTGCTGTACACCCGCGCACTTTTCAAAGCTCGCGGAAGCAGGTTTCTCACTCATTGAAGTGCTGGTTGCGATCATCATTCTCAGTGTCGGCATGTTGGGCGCCGTGGGCATGCAGACTGCCGCCCTCCAGTCGAATAAAGAGTCGCGCAATTCGGCAGCTGCCACCAGCTTTGGCCGGGAATTCGCTGAAAAAATGCGCGCCAACAAAGCCGTGGCCATCCGGTCTCTCCCAGGCACAGTCAACCCGTATGTGTTTGATGTCACGCTGAGCGGCAGCACCGCTGTAGCGACACCCAGCCAGAACTGCGCCACTGTTGGCTGCCCGCTTGCAGAGGATGTGGCGCGCTGGGATGTCGCGGACTGGCAACTGCGAGCACAGCAGGAGCTTCCTTCGCCGCGTGCCAAAGTCTGTTTTGACAATGATCCCTATGACAGCGCCGGAAGACCGCGTTGGGCCTGCACCAATTCCGGCGACGTAGCCGTATTGAAAATGAGCTGGAATCGCTCCAACACAGCCGGTAAATTGACCTTTACCAGCGACACGTCCAACGACACGCCAGCGTTGGTGGTGTCGTTGACGTCAGGGAGTACGCAATGATGGATTCAGGGTTTGAACGACGGTCTGTGGCGATGCGTCACCAATCCGGCATGACTCTGATCGAGCTGCTGGTGGCGCTGGCCTTGGGGTTGCTGGTCACTGTGATTGCGGCCACTGCGCTTTTGCTGGGCCAACAGGGTTACCGTGCCGTCGACGCCACTACGAGCCTGCGAGACCGCGAGCGTTTTGCGGTAGGCCTGATCACGCGGCTGGTGGTGCAGGCGGGGTTTCAGGATTTTGGCGCTGCGCAGGTCTCTTTGCGCGCCAATGCACCGCAGGCAACGGGCATAGACCCTGAGCCCGATATCTTTGGCTGGAACAACGCGGTCTATGTCAATCCGGGCACTCTGGCGCTGAGCGAATCGACCTCTGTTGCCAGCGGTAGCCGGCCGGGCGCCTGTACGGTGTCCGACACCTCCTGCAAAAACGGCAGCGACATACTGGTGGTTCGCTTTCAGGGTGTAGGCACCCTGGTTAATTCGGCAGCATCAGACAACACCATGATCAATTGTTCCGGGCAGGGAGAATCCGGACTGACTAATGGGGCCTTGAACGATCGATCGATCAGTATGTTTCACGTCACCCGATCGGCCAGCGGCGAGCCTTCGCTGTCGTGCTCTTACTATTCTTTCGGAAGCGGTACCTGGGTCAACACGCCTATTCTTGAGGGGGTGGAATCGTTTCAGGTGCTCTATGGCACCGATGGCGTCAATGCCGGCGTGGCAACCGCCGCTGGGGTTGTCCAAAACTACGTGCCTGACAAATGGCTGCGGGCGGATCAACTGACCATCCCCGGAAGTCCGGCGGCCACACGCAACAACTGGCGTCGTGTTCGTACCGTGAGAATCGGATTGGTCTTGCGCGGGGCTGCCGGGGCCACGCAGCAGTCAGTGGCGGCCACCTATCAGCCACTGGGCAGCTTGTATGTGCCGGCCACGGCCGATTCTGCTGACCCCGGCCCGTCTCTTACTGTGGCTG
>JANPNT010000483.1:0-2205 GCA_031427655.1 Burkholderiales bacterium | reverse complement strand
AACCGTGTATCTTCAAATCGATGACCATCGCACGCACCCCCAAAATTCCTGAATCGGTACTCGTCGTCATCCACACCAATGACCTGCAGGTGCTGTTGATCGAGCGTGCCGACAAGCCCGGCTTTTGGCAAAGCGTCACCGGATCGAAAGACGCTTTGGACGAGCCTTCAACCGATACCGCCATTCGTGAGGTGGGCGAGGAAACGGGCATCGTGGTCGGGGCATCAGATGTGCCCTTGGCGAACCTATGCGACTGGCAACAGCGCAACGTCTACGAGATTTTTGAGACCTGGCGCCATCGCTACGCGAGCGGCGTGACGCACAACACCGAGCATGTGTTCAGCTTGTGCGTGCCGCGCGATGTGGTGGTCACGCTGGCACCTCGTGAGCATTTGCGCTTTGAATGGCTTTCAGTTGACGAGGCCGCTGCGCGCTGCTTTTCGCCGTCCAATGCGCAGGCGATTTTGCAGTTACCGCAACGCTTGGGAGCGATCACTTAATGCGCCACTCGCCGAACAGTCATGCCAACACGCAGCACCCCAGTGACGTGCTGCGCGTGGCTACCTACAACATCCACAAAGGTGTGCGCGGTATGGGCCCGCGCAAGAGGCTGGAGATCCACAACCTGGCGTTGGGCATTGAAGCACTCGATGCCGATTTGGTGTTTCTGCAAGAAGTGAGGTTCAGCAACCGTGCGGAGGCGCGCTTGTTCACCGATGTGCACCGGGGCTGGCCGCGCATGCCGCAAGCCGACTTTTTGGCCCCCGAAGGTTATGCGGTGGCTTACCGCACCAATGCCGTCACTCGCCACGGTGAGCATGGCAATGCGCTCTTGTCGCGCTGGCCTTTGGGCGACTCGGGCCACCACGATGTGTCGGACCACCGCTTTGAGCAGCGCGGTTTGTTGCATGTGCCGGTGCACTGGAACGGCATTACCGTGCACGCGGTGGTGGCGCATTTGGGCTTGATGCATTCCAGCCGCATCCGGCAGGTCGACCGCATTGCTGCGTTCATAGATTTGCAGGTTCCTGCCGGAGCGCATTTGGTGCTGGCGGGAGACTTCAATGACTGGGGCGAGAAGCTCGACGCGCCCATCCGTGCGTTAGGCCTGAGCCCGGCGCAAAACCAAAGTAATGCGATGCCGCGTACTTTCCCGTCGCGCGTGCCGGTGTTCTCGCTGGACCGCATCTACACCCGCGGCTTGCAGTGCACCTCGACCCTCGTGCCGCGCGGTGCGTCTTGGGCGCGCATGTCTGACCACCTGCCGTTGGTGGCCGAGTTTTCTTTGGATTAGTCGCGTGCCTGCGACCGACTCCACGGCGGAAACCAACCCGCCCGAGGCGCTCTGGAGCGAGGTGCAGCGGCCCGTGTTCAGCGGTGGCAACCAGCTGCAACTGCTGCGCGGCGGCGACATGCTGTTTCCGGCGATGGTTCAAGCCATCCAGCGCGCCACCTCTGAGGTGTGGCTGGCCACCTACATCTTCCACAACGACCTCGCCAGCGATGCCGTGGCACAAGCCTTGGCCGAAGCGGCGCTGCGCGGCGTGCAGGTGCGCGTGGTGCTGGACGGCTTTGGCTGCAAGGGGTCGTTTCCACAACTGTCGTCGGTGTTGCTGCCGGCCGGTGTGCAACTCACTATTTTCCGACCCTTGAAGCGCTGGTGGAATTGGTTGCAGCCACAGAACTTGCGGCGCTTGCATCAAAAGCTGTGCGTGGTGGACGGCCGCGTCGGCTTTGTCGGCGGTATCAACATGCTGGACGACCGCTTGGACCTGAAACACGGCTGGTCGAATTCGCCGCGACTTGACTTTGCGGTGCAGCTCAGCGGCCCGGCAGTGCAGGCAGTGGAGCAGGCCATCAGCGCGGTGTGGTCGCGTGCGCAGTTGGGGCGTCACTTCAAGCAAGAGGTGGTGTCGATTGCCAGCCATGGCCAGCCTCTGGCCAACGCCAAGCGCTTGATCCGTCGTTTGCGGATGACTCAAGAGCCCGACGGCTCTGGCACAGCGGTGTCAGACATGCAACCCATGCAGGCCGCCTTTTTGCTGCGCGACAACGTGCGTCAGCGCCGCACCATCGAGCGCAGCTACATCGACGCAATACGTCACTCGCGCACACGGGTCTTAGCGTCACTTGCGACGAACGAGATCGCACCAACACTCAATACATTACCTATCCCTGCCTGATTGTAGAAGTTTTGTCACCTGG
>JANPNT010000482.1:0-2009 GCA_031427655.1 Burkholderiales bacterium | reverse complement strand
ATGTCGTCATACACAATGTACGAGGGTTGCACCAAAATGCCCAGGCCGTCGAGCGCAGCTACCCGCAGTATTTGGCCGTCGTTGGCATCCAGCACGCCCTTGACATTGATGGTGGTGGTTTCACCGTCCTTGCTAAAGCGCAGTTCGTTGGGGTTGTTGGCGTGGGTGTAGATCAGCATCTGGTGCTGCTGCAAGTCTTCAAGAGTTTTCGGTATGCCATGCTGCGCAAAGTAGCGCGGGGAGGCCGTCAAAATGCGGCGCGTTTCGGCCAGGCGGCGAATGGTGATGTTCGAGTCGGGCTCAAACTCGCGCGTGCGGATGGCCACGTCGATGTTGTTGTCAATGATGTCGAGGTAGCGGTTGGCCGCTTCAATGTGTACGGTGACGTTGGGGTAGCGCTGGGTGTAGTCACGCAGCAGCGGTGCCACGTGGTGCAGCGAAAACGACAGCGATGCGGTGATACGCAGCACGCCGGTTGGGTTCAGTGAGGTGGCGTTAACGGCGGACTCGGCGTCTTTCAGGTCCACCAAAATGCCTTTGGCACGTGTGAAAAACTCTTGCCCGGTTTCTGTCAGGTACAGGCGGCGCGTGTTTCGCTCCACCAGTCGCGCACCCAGCCTCGCCTCCAGTGCAGACAGGTGGCGGCTGGCTGCGGCGTTGGATAAATCCAGCGCTTCAGCCGCGCGGCTCAGGCTGCCAGTTTCAGCCACCTGCACAAACAGTTCAATTTCAGTCCAGCGGTCCACAAGATGTCTCCTTGGGTGCATTGTGGCGCTAGATGTGGTGGTTTGTTGCGCCGCGTGAAAAAGTCATTTACAGCCGGGCGCTTTCATATCGCCGGGTCGCCGTCTATATTGCTCGTAGTCATCTAACTCAAGGACACCCGCGTGCGCAACCTTAACCAAGACACCATTACTCAAGCCGTGATAGCCCGTTTGGCCACCACGCCTGATGCACGCCTGAAAGAAATCATGACCAGCCTGGTGCAGCATCTGCACGCGTTTGCGCGCGAGGTCAAACTGACAGAGCCTGAATGGATGCAGGGCATAGAGTTTTTGACAGCAACAGGCCAGATGTGCAACGAGAAACGGCAAGAATTTATTTTGCTCAGCGACACGCTGGGCCTGTCGATGTTGACGGTGGCCATGAACAACGACAAGCCGCTGGGCTGTACCGAGCCCACCGTGTTTGGCCCGTTTTTTCTTGAAGATGCGCCGCGCTTTGAACTCGGTGCTGATGTCGCTGGCGGTGCCAAAGGTGAGCCCTGCATGGTGCGCGGCAGCATCAAGGCGCTGGACGGCACGCCCATCCCCAATGCGCTTATCAATGTCTGGCAGGCCGATGCCGACGGCAATTACGACGTGCAATACGCTCATTTGGCGCACCCGCAGGCGCGCGGCATTTTGAATGCGGATGCAAACGGCAACTTTCACTTCAAAACCATTTTGGCTGAGGCCTACCCCATTCCAAGCGATGGCCCGGTAGGTGCCATGCTGAAGGCCACCAAAAACCACCCGTGGCGGCCTGCACATTTGCACTTCATGGTTGACGCACCGGGCTACGAGCGTTTGATCACCCATGTGTTCCGTGACCATGACCAGTACCTGGACTCTGACGTGGTGTTTGGCGTGCGCCAGTCGCTGGTGGCCGATTGGGTCAAACTGGCCGATGGCACCTATAGCCTGGACTATGACTTTGTGCTGAATCCGACAGCTGGTGCATGACGAAGGCTTTTGCATGATCAAGCACATCGTGATGTGGAATATCCGGGGCGATACGCCTGTTGCCAAAGCTACGGCCATTGACAAGCTCAAATGCAGCTTTGATGAACTTCGCAATTTGATACCCGGCATTGTTCACATGGAAGTGGGTGTAGACAGCAGCCGCATTGACTATGCCTGCGATGTGGTGCTGTATTCAGAATTTGAAAGCCAGGCAGCGCTGGACGCTTATGCGTCTCACCCCGAGCATTTGCGGGTCAAAAAAGAGCTCGCTGACCTGCGTATCGC